>JAJZRZ010000051.1 GCA_021850085.1 Actinomycetes bacterium
CGGCCTCATGCGCTCCGATGCCAAGACGCTCGGCTGGTACGTGGGCGGCGGCGAGCGTGTGCCGGCGCCGGTGGACCCGGATGTCGACGCCGTCTACGCCGAGCACCTCACGCTCGACGTCTCGGCCATCGGCCCACAGATCGCCAAGCCGCACGCGGTGGACAACGTCTCGCCGATCGAGGAGGTGGCCGGTACGCCGATCGCGCAGGGCTTCATCGGTACCTGCACGAACGGCCGCCTGGAGGACTTCAAGATCGCCGCGGACATCTTGCGTGGCCGCACGGTGCACCCCGAAGTGCGCCTCATTGTCGCGCCAGCGAGCAAGCAGATCTTGCTCGACGCGATGGAGGCCGGCTATATCCGCGATCTCGTGGCGGCCGGCGCGGTGATGGTCGCGCCGGGCTGCGGCCCGTGCGTGGGCACCCACAACGGCGTGCCGTCCGACGGCGAGAACGTCATCTCAACGGCCAACCGCAACTTCAAGGGACGCATGGGCAACTCGAACGCGTTCATCTACCTGGGCAGCCCTGCCACCGTGGCGGCATCCGTCATCGAGGGTGTCATCACCGACCCCCGGAAGTACTTCGAGGGAGGGGAGTAGACGCATGAGCATCACAGCCCGCGCGTTCAAGTACGGCGACGACATCAACACCGACTACATCATCAGCGGCAAGTACAAGTTCAAGTCGGCTGACATGGAAGCCATGGCGGTGCACGCCATGGAGGACCTCGATCCCGGGTACCACGACAAGGTGAAGCCCGAAGGCGGCTTCCTCGTGGCCGGGAAGAACTTCGGCATGGGCTCCTCCCGCGAGCAGGCGCCACTCGTGCTCATCCACTCCAATACGAAGGCGGTCCTCGCCAAGAGCTTCGCGCGCATCTTCTTCCGCAACGCGATCAACACCGGCCTGCCGGTGGTGGAGTGCGATACCGACCTGATCGCCGACGGCGACGAACTCGAGCTGGATCTCGAGACGGGCGTCGTGCGCAACCTCACGCAAGACACTGAGATACCCTTCGCGCCGTTGCCGCCCGTCATGGCGCAGTTGCTTGCCGACGGTGGCCTTGTGGAACACTTCCGCAAGCACGGGGGTTTCGCGATCTAGGTCTCGTATCCAGCCCCGGACGGACGGGGGATCGCGGTGGACAAGCAGTGGGGTGGCGTCGAGCGCCGGGGCGTCGTGGACAGGCGCAAGCGCAAGGTGTACCGATTCTGGGAGCGGCGGGGGGGTTTCGACCGCAGGCGCCGCTCGGTGCTCCTCGGAAGTCTGCTGGAGCACCCCGCGCTGCTCGCCGTCGCGCTCGTGGCACTGAACGCTCTCTCGCTGCTCGACGGCTTCTACACGGTCGTGGGGATCGGCGCTGGCGTGGCACGTGAAGGAAACCCTGTGCTCGCGGCGGCAGCCGACCGGGATCCCCTGCTCGCCGTCGCGGTCAAGGTGGGCGCGATGGGGTTCGTGACGGCGATGATCTGGTGCAACCGCAGGCGCAAAGCCGTCCTTGTGACCGCGCTGGCCGCGCTCGCATGGTACGCCGCGCTCGTCGCCTATCACCACTGGGCCCTGTCCCAGCTCGGCGTGCTCTGAGCCTGCGGCACGCACCTGAGGCTGCGACGCGCTCTCGCCCGCCCGCGCCGCCTGCCGTACAATCATCCGGCACGCATCGCCCACTGGCGTGCGTTCCCCTGTCCGAGGGCGCGCCGCTGTGAGCCGCTCTTTGAACACCGGAGGTACCGAATATGGCCAAGCACACCGTCACTCTCATCCCCGGCGATGGCATCGGTCCGGAACTCACCACGGCGATGCGCCGTGTCGTGGAGGCGGCCGGCGTTGACATCGAGTGGGAGGTCGCCGAGGCGGGCGCCGACGTGATGGACACGTACGGGACGCCCCTGCCTGAGCACGTCCTCGACTCGATCCGCACGAACAAAGTCGCCATCAAAGGACCTATCACCACCCCGGTGGGCACCGGGTTCCGTAGCGTGAACGTGTCCATCCGCAAGGAGCTCGACCTGTACGCGTGCCTGCGTCCCGCATTCTCGATCCCGGGCAATGGCGCCCGCTACGAGGACATCGATCTGGTGATCGTGCGCGAGAACACGGAAGACCTGTACGCGGGCATCGAATTCCCGTACGGGAGCGATGGCGCGCGGCGCCTGATCGAGTTCGCTGCCGCGGAGGGCGCCGGAATCATCCGGCCCGACTCGGGCATCTCGCTCAAGCCCATCAGCGTCAGCGGAACGCAGCGCATCGTGCGTTACGCCTTCGACTACGCGATCGCCAACGGCCGCAAGAAGGTCACCGCTGTGCACAAGGCCAACATCCTGAAGCACTCCGACGGCCTGTTCCTGAAAGTCGCGCGTGAGGTGGCCGGGGAGTACAAGGACTCGGGAGTGGCATTCGAGGACTACATCGTGGACGCGACCTGTATGCAGCTCGTGCTTCATCCCGAGTGGTGGGACGTCCTGGTACTGCCGAACCTCTACGGCGACATCGTTTCCGACCTCGCCGCGGGGCTCGTCGGCGGGCTCGGGATCGCACCGGGCGCGAACATCGGCGCCGAATGCGCGGTCTTCGAGCCGGTGCACGGCTCGGCTCCCAAGTACGCCGGCAAGGATATGGCGAACCCCACGGCCGAGATCCTGTCGGCGGTGCTCATGCTGAACCACCTCGGCGAGTGGGAAGCTGCGGAGCGGATCCTGACCGCTGTGCGTACGGTCATCGCCGAAGGCGAGCGCGTCACCTACGACATCAGGCGCTCCCGGTTCGGCAGCACCGAGGGCGCCGTGGGTACGCAGGCGTACGCGGACGCGCTCATCGAACGGTTGTAGACGCTCACGCGCGGCCCCGGCCGGGCGGCTGAGCGCGCGCGTGCGGGTCGCGCTACGGATGCGCCACCCCAAGTCCGTGGAGCGTCTCGGCAACCCACCGGGTGTCGCGGAGCAGTTCGGCTTCCACCGCCTCGGAGACGTATGCAGGGGGGTCGTCGCGGAGGGATCGTGGGGGGCCCTCGGCAATGCCCGCCTTCTCGCGCCATGCCGCCGGGAGGTCCTCGCCGAGGGGTACGCCGAGCAGCGCGCCGGCGAGCAGGGTCCATGCGCGAGGCACGACGTGTTCCCACGAGTACCCGCCGCCTCCGCATGCGACGAGCCGCCCGCCGCAGACGGTCTCAGAGAGCTCGACGATCCGCCCGAAGAGCGCGTCGAATCCTTCGAGCGTCATCCCGAGCGTGGTCAGGGGGTCGGTCCAATGCGAGTCCGCACCGCACTGGGCCACGATGACGTCGGGGGAGAACACGCGGGCGGCGGGCACGACGACCTCGTCGAAGGCGAGCATGAAGCACGCAGGTGTGGCGTAGGGCGGCAACGGCACGTTGATGGCCGAGCCCGTGCCGGGGCCGCGTCCGCGCTCGCGGAAAGAGCCCGTGCCCGGGTAGAGGTAGCGGCCATCCTCGTGCAGAGAGAGCGTAGGCACCCGGGGGTCCTCGTAGAACGCCTCCTGGACTCCGTCGCCATGATGCGCGTCGATGTCGAGGTACAGCACCCGCAGATCTGCCTCCCGCTCGAGAGCCGCCGCGATCGCCACGGCCGGGTCGTTGTACACGCAAAAGCCGGCCGCCCTGTCCCGGTGCGCGTGGTGCAGGCCTCCAGCTGGCGAGAACGCGCGAACGAAGCGGCCCTCGGTCACCGCCTTCAGCGCGCCGGTGGTGGCGCCCGCCACGAGCGCGGCCGCGTCGTGCATCCCCGCGAAGGGGGGCGTGTCTCCGGGCCCGATCCCGCGCTCGGCAAGGCGTGGCCCATCGGTGCGCGATGCCCGTATCACGGCATCCAGATACTCGGCGTCGTGCACCAGAAGCAGCTCGGCATCCCCGGCCGCGCGCACGTCTATGGGCTCCAGCGCTCCGGGCCTGACGAGTCCGTACGCATCGATGAGCGAGGCAGTGCGGAGCACCCGCTCGGGTCTCATGGGATGGCCCGGCCCGAGATCGTATGACCCCAGCGAAGGGTCGAACGCGTACGCGACCCGCATCGGTCACACCCTGTCCGGCTCCCGTCTTTCGGAATCGTTGCTGACGGGCATCCACTACTCTATACTGGCACTCTTCAACCGCACAGCACGAACGGCGTTGACGGGGAACAGTAGGGGCCAATCCCAGCTGCAGAGAGTCGGGGACGGTGGAAACCCGGCGCGGGACGCTTCGAAGATCGCCCCCGAGCCACCCGGAACAACGGCCCCGGCGCCGGCGAACGACCTTCGCTCGAGCCGGGACAAGTAAGACGGGTCGGTGGCATCCGTTATCTGCCGCATGAGTGGACGTCTTGTCTCGCCAGGAGCGAGGGCATAGCGTCGCTTTGGTGGTAGCCATCGCACCGCCGTGCTCCTTTGCGGGCACGCCGTGGCGTACGGCGCGCTTCGCGCCACCCTCACACGCTGCATGCGGCATCCACGGATCCCCGCCCCCGGAAGAGGCGGAGGACGCATGGAGCTTCGCAGCGATCGCATGAAGAAGGGCGCCGCACGGGCGCCTCACCGCAGCCTCCTGAAGGCTGACGGACTCACCGACGAGGAAATCGCACGGCCTCTCGTGGCGGTGATCAACTCGGCCAACGACGTGATCCCCGGGCATGTCGGGATGGACCGTGTCGCCGAGGCGGTGAAGGCAGGCGTCCTCATGGCCGGCGGCACCCCCCTCGAGATATCGACCATCGGCGTATGCGACGGCATCGCGATGGGTCATGAAGGGATGCGGTTCTCGCTGCCCAGCCGCGAGGTCATCGCGGACTCGGTGGAGATCGCGGTCTCGGCGCACCTGTTCGATGCGGTGGTCCTCATTCCCAACTGCGACAAAGTCGTGCCCGGCATGCTCATGGCGGCCGCGCGGCTGGACCTCCCCACCGTGGTGGTCTCCGGCGGCCCGATGCTGGCAGGGCGCTGGCAGGGGCGCGGGGTGGATCTCGACACGGTCTTCACGGCCGTTGGCGCGCACGCCTGCGGCGAGCTGAGCGACGAATCGCTGCTTGCGTTGGAGAATGACGCCTGCCCCACCTGCGGCAGCTGCGCGGGACTGTTCACCGCCAACTCGATGAACTGCCTGACGGAGGCCGTGGGAATGGGTCTGCCGGGCAACGGCACTATCCCCGCGGTCTTCTCCGAGCGCATCCGCCTTGCCAAGCGGGCTGGCATGAAGGTGATGGAGCTCCTCGAGCGGGGGATCACCGCGCGGCGCATCATGACCGCGGCGGCCATACGCAACGCGATGACGCTCGACATGGCCTTCGGCGGGTCTAGCAACACCGTGCTGCACCTGACTGCCATCGCGCATGAGGCGGGCTCGCCGATCACGCTGGAAGACTGGCAAGAGGTATCATCGCGCACCCCAAACCTGGTTCGGGTCTCGCCCGCGGGCGAGCACCATATGGAGGACCTCCATCACGCCGGCGGGATCACCGCGATCTTGGCCGAGCTCGCCAAGGGCGGACATCTCGACACCTCGGCGATTACCGTCACCGGCAGGACGCTCGGGGAGGACATCGCCGGGAACGCGGGTGCCGACGGCGATGTCATCCGGCCGTTGACGGAGCCCTACGCCCCGGTGGGCGGACTCCGTGTCCTCATGGGCAACCTCGCTCCGCGCGGCGCCGTGGTCAAGCAGTCGGCCGTGGCCGCCGAGATGCGCAGTCACAGTGGCCCCGCCCGTGTCTTCGAGTCCGAAGACGACGCGAGCGCGGCGATCCTGGGCGGCCGGATCATGGCCGGCGACGTCATCGTCATCCGCTACGAGGGGCCGCGCGGTGGCCCTGGCATGCGCGAGATGCTCTCACCCACGTCCGCGGTCAAGGGTATGGGGCTCGCCTTGAGCGTGGCGCTCGTCACTGACGGGCGCTTCAGCGGCGCCACGTCGGGCGCGTCGATCGGGCACGTGAGTCCGGAGGCGGCCGAGGGAGGTCCGATCGCGCTCGTCGAGGAGGGCGACACCATCACGCTCGACATCGACGCCGGCACGATCACGCTCGAGGTGACCGAAGAGCGTCTTGCGGCACGCCACAGTGGATGGAAGGCACCCGAGCCGCGGGTGAGCAGCGGCTATCTCGCGCGCTACGCGCGCTTCGTTACCAGTGCCGACAAGGGTGCGGTGCTGGAATGAGCAGCCGGACAGATCGGGAGGTGAACGCATGAAATCGACGGGCGCACAGGCCATCGTCAAGTCGCTCCAGGCCGAGGGCGTGGAGGTCGTCTTCGGGTATCCCGGAGGTGTGGTGCTGCCGTTGTTCGACGCGCTGTACGACGCCGACGGCATCCGCACCATCCTAACGCGTCACGAGCAGGGCGCCACGCACGCGGCCGACGCATACGCGCGCGTGAGCGGGAGGGTGGGCGTGGTCGCCGTCACGAGCGGCCCGGGTGCGGCCAACACGGTCACGGGTATCGCGAACGCATACATGGACTCAGTGCCGCTGGTGGTGATCACAGGGCAGGTGGCCACCCACGTGCTGGGCACCGACGCCTTCCAAGAAACGGACATCACGGGAATCACGATCCCGATAACCAAGCACAACTATCTTGTGGACGACGCCGCCGACATCCCGGAGATCATGGCTGAGGCGTTCCACATCGCTTCCACCGGCAGGCCCGGCCCGGTGCTCATCGACGTGCCGGTGGACATGTTCCGCGCGGAGATCGCGTACCGGTTCCCGGAGCGCATCAGCCTGCCCGGCTACAAGCCCACCGTGAAGGGTCACGTCAAGCAGATCAAGGAGGCCGCAAGCCTGGTCTCAAAGGCGCGCAAGCCGCTGCTTTACATCGGTGGCGGAGTGCTCGCGAGCAACGCCGCCAAGGAGCTCAAGGAGCTCGCCGAACTGATGCAGCTGCCAGTGGTGACGACGCTGATGGGCAAGGGGGCCTTCCCGGAGGACCATCACCTCTACACCGGTATGCCGGGTATGCACGGCGGTAAGTTCACGAACTATGCGATCACCGAGACAGATCTTCTCTTCGCCATCGGCGTGCGTTTCGACGATCGTGTGACTGGTAAGCTCGCCACTTTCGCGACCAAGGCCAAGGTCGTGCACGTCGATATCGATCCCGCTGAGATCGGAAAGAACCGCGGCGTGGACGTGCCGATAGTGGGCGACGCTCGCTCGGTCATCGCGGGTGTCATCGAGCGACTGCGCAAGATGAACGCGCAGCCGCGCACCGACGCATGGATGCGGGTGATCGACGATTGGCGCGCCCGATTCCCGTTCCACTACCACGCAAGCGAGACGTCGATCATGCCCGAGTACGTTGTGGAGCGTGTCCGCGAGCTCACGAAGGACCGCCCCACGATCTACTGTACCGAGGTGGGGCAGAACCAGATGTGGGCCTGCCAATATCTGCGCATCAGGGAGCCGCGCACGTGGGCCTCATCGGGCGGGCTCGGCACCATGGGATTCGGTTTGCCTGCGGCGATAGGCGCTCAACTCGCGCGTCCGGACCATCTCGTCATCGACATCGCCGGGGACGGCTCCATCCAGATGAACAGCCAGGAGCTGGCCACGGCCGTGATCAACAAGCTCCCGGTCAAGGTGGTCATCCTGAACAACGGATACCTCGGCATGGTGCGGCAGTGGCAGGAGCTCTTCTACGACAGGCGGTACTCGAGCTCCACGCTCCCGCAGGACTGCCCCGACTTCGTGAAGCTTGCCGAGGCCTACGGCGCTCTCGGCCTGCGCGCCACCACACCCGCCGAGCTCGATGACGCGCTCCTGCGGGCGTTCGAGCACGACGGCCCGGCCGTCGTGGACGTGCGCGTCGAGCGAGAGGAGAACGTCTTCCCCATGGTTGCGCCCGGTGGATCGATCGACGAGATGCTCGGCGGCATCCCCGGCGGACCGGTGTCCGAGATGCTCGACGGCGAGCTGCTCGAGGAGGTGTGGGAGTAGATGCGACACACACTGTCGGTGGTCGTGGAGAACAAGCCGGGCGTGCTCACGCGCGTGGCATCGCTGTTCGCGCGGCGAGGATTCAACATCGACTCGCTTGCGGTGGGCGAGACCGAGGACCCCACGCTCTCCCGCATGACGATCGTGGTGAGCGCCGACGAACGGGCGCTCGAGCAGGTCACGAAACAGCTCTACAAGCTCATAAACGTTCTGAAGGTCCAGGACCTCGACCCGCGGGAGATGATCGATCGGGAGCTCGTGCTGTTCAAGGTCAACGCTCCCGCGGACAGGCGTGCCGAGATCATCGAGATCGCCAACGTGTTCCGCGCCAAGATCGTCGACGTGGGACGCGCGAGTCTCACGGTGGAGGCGACCGGCACGAGCGAGAAGCTCGCGGCGATGGAGAACCTCTTGCGGGCATACGGCATCAAAGAGCTCGCACGGACGGGCAAGATCGCGCTCGCGCGGGGCTCGCGCGACGCGTAAGGGAAGTTACCAAGGGCGTCCGCGCGAAGCGGCGCCGCGAAGAAGGAGGAGCGATGGCCACCGTTCACTACGAACAGGATTGCGATATCTCCCTCGTCCGCGATCGCAAGATCGCGGTCATCGGCTTCGGCAGCCAGGGCCACGCGCACGCGCTCAACCTGCGCGACAGCGGCTGTGACGTGCGGGTGGGGCTGCGCGCTGGTTCGAAGAGCTGGGAGGCCGTCAAGGATGCGGGACTCAGGGTCACCACGCCGCGGGAGGCGGCAGCCGAAGCGGACATCGTCATGATGCTCACGCCGGACGAGACCACCGCGCACATCTACTACTCCGAGGTCCATGAGTCGATGAGCGCGGGCAAGGTGCTCGCGTTCGCCCACGGCTTCAACATCCACTTCGCGCAGATCGAGCCGCCGGAGGACGTGGATGTCATCATGATCGCGCCGAAGGGCCCCGGCCACATGGTGCGGCGCGTCTTCACCGAGGGTTCGGGCGTCCCGTGTCTCATCGCCGTGCACCAGGACGCGAGCGGCCAGGCCAAGGACGTGGCCCTTTCGTGGGCCGCGGGCATCGGCGGCGCACGCGCCGCGGTCATAGAGACCACCTTCGCCGAGGAGACCGAGACCGATCTGTTCGGTGAGCAGGCCGTGCTCTGCGGCGGGCTCACGCACCTGATCCAGGCCGGCTTCGAGACGCTCGTGGAGGCCGGCTACCAGCCGGAGATCGCTTACTTCGAGTGCATGCACGAGGTGAAGCTAATCGTGGATCTCATGTACGAGGGCGGCATGGCAAAGATGCGCGATTCGATCTCCAACACCGCCGAGTACGGCGACTACGTCACCGGGCCGCGGATCGTCACGGACGAGACGCGCGAAGCTATGGCCGAGGTGTTGTGGGAGATACAGAACGGTACCTTCGCGCGGAACTGGATCTTGGAGAACCGGGCGGGCCAGCCGGGCTTCAAGGCGATGCGCAGACTGCAGTCCGAGCACCTCATCGAGGACGTCGGTGCTGAGATGCGCAGCATGTTCGCGTGGCTGCGACAGGAGTAGCGCGCGCGTTCCGCTTGGCTTGGGAACTACACCGCTCTTGCCGGGAGCGGCCAGGACACGACGCTATACCCCTGAGAGGAAGCGAGCACGATGCAGAAGAAGTACCTGATGACACCGGGCCCCACCCCGGTGCCGGCCGAGGTCCTGCTCACGCAGGCCGCGCCGATGATCCATCACCGGACGCCGGATTTCTCCGCGGCGTTCCGGCAGGCGATCGAGGGCCTGAAGTACGTGTTCGACACCACCAACGACGTGCTGCTGTTCGCCTCTTCGGGCACGGGCGTCATGGAGGCGGCCATCGCCAACTGCTTCTGCCCCGAAGACAGCGTGATCGT
>JAJZRZ010000052.1 GCA_021850085.1 Actinomycetes bacterium
GAACGCCTTCCGGGCGAGGTGCAGCAACACCGTCGAGTCCTTGCCGATGGACCACAGCATGCAGACGCTGCCGAGTGAGGCATACGCCTCCCTCATTATGTGGATGCCCTTGGCCTCAAGCGTGTCGAGCTGGTTCACCTGTCGCCTCCCCGATCGTGAATCCCGCACTCGCCGTGCTCGGCGCTCTCCCACCACCAGCGTCCACTGCGGGGGTCCTCGCCGGGCTCGACCGCCCGCGTACAGGGGGCGCAGCCGATGCTCGGGAAACCGCGGTCGTGCAACGGGTTGTACGGCACGTCGTGCTCGCGCGCGAAGGCCGACACCCCATCCTCGGTCCAGCCCGCGAGCGGGTTCACCTTCACGAGCCCGGCGGCGTCCCACTCGACCACGTCCACGCGCTCGCGCGTGACGCCCTGCCCGCTCCGCAGGCCGCACACCCACGCGTCCAGCCCCTCTTGAGCCCGCCGAAGCGGCCGCACCTTCCGGACTTCGCAGCAGCGCTTCCTCTCGGCCACGCTGTCACGGAAGAGGTTCACCCCGTGCAACGCGACCATCTCCTCCACCTCTGACGCATCCGGCGAGTACACCTGGATCGGAAGCGCATAGCGCGCGGAGGTGAGGTGCATGAGGTCGTACGCCTCCGGGAAGAGCCGGCCCGTGTCGAGGGTGAAGACGCCGATCGGCAACCGCGCACCGGCGATCATCGCGGTCAGCACCTGATCCTCGATGCCGAGCGAGCTTGCAAGCCCCACGCGGCCCGGAAACGTTTCGGCTGCCCATGCGAGCACGTCCCCGGCCGAGGCACCGGCCAGCGCCTCGTTCCATCCGGCTATGCGTTCTCTGTCGTCGTTCACGTGGCTGCTGCTCCTTCTAGATCGAGTAGTCGAGTCCCTCGTTGGGAAAGACGGTGGCCGCACGCGGCCGAAGATAGACCCTCTGGTCACGCACGAGGCCGAGCCCGCGGTGGCGCTCCCGGTCCAGCTCAACGAGCACCGACTCTCCATCGGCGGTCACCAGCTCAACTTTCACGTTCGAACCGACAGGGTTTATGAAAGC
Organism: Actinomycetes bacterium; assembly: GCA_021850085.1. Lineage (GTDB taxonomy): Bacteria > Actinomycetota > Coriobacteriia > Anaerosomatales > Anaerosomataceae > UBA6100. Next base: position 1,057 of record JAJZRZ010000052.1, read on the forward strand.
GACCGTGGCCGCCACAGCGGACTCACTTGAACGCTGAGGCTCGACCTCGATGTCGTACGGCCGCACGTACGCCTTCGCGACCGACCCCGGCCCGCCGACGCGCGTGGCGAGCTGCGGGTCGGTCAGCGCAAGACCGCCCACGCAGATGCGATCCTCCTCGACGCGCCCGTGGAACACGTTCACGTTGCCGAGGAACGTCATCACGAACTCGTTCGCCGGGTTGCCGAACACCTCCTCCGGTGTCCCGACCTGCTCGATGCGCCCCGCGTTCATGACCACGATGCGATCGGCGACCTCCAGCGCCTCCTCCTGGTCGTGCGTGACGAACACCGTGGTCACGCCGAGATCGTCGTGCAGGCGACGCAACCACCGCCGCAGCTCCTGCCGGACCCGCGCGTCGAGCGCACCGAACGGCTCGTCGAGAAGCAGCAGCTCGGGCTCGCTCGCCAGCGCGCGCGCGAGCGCCACGCGCTGACGCTGCCCGCCTGAGAGCTCGTCCGGGTAACGGGCTGCCAGCCCGTCGAGACGGAACAGTGCCATGAGCTCAGCCACCCGCGTGGCAATGAGCGTCTTCTTCGCTTTTCGCATGCGCAGCGCGAAGCCGATGTTGTCGGCCACAGTCATGTGCTTGAACAGTGCGTAGTGCTGGAACACGAAGCCGATGCCATGCGCGCCCGCGTCGGCCCCGGTGGTCTCGCGCCCGGCGATTTCTACGCTGCCCGTGTCGTGGCTCTCGAGCCCGGCGATGATTCGCAGAAGCGTGGTCTTGCCGGAACCCGAAGGCCCCAGCAGGGCGATCAGCTCGCCCGACCGGACGTCGAGGTCCACGTCGCGCAGGGCCTGGAACCCGCCGAACGAGCGGGATACGGCGCGAACGCGGATGCCTGCCTGCGTGTGATGGCGAGGGGTCATCGGCTCTCCTTACCGTTTCGCCGACCGAGACGAGCCAAGGCCTTCTGCGCGACGATCGTGAGCACGGCCAGCAGCGTCAGGGGCAGCGCGGCAGCGAACGCGGCGGTCGTCTGGTAGTTCACGTACGCCTGCTCGATGTACAGGGGCATGGTCTGGGTCTTGCCGATCAGGTTGCCCGACAGGACCGAGACAGCGCCGAACTCTCCGAGAGCGCGAGCAGCCGTCAGGATCGAGCCGTAGAAGACCGCCCACCGGATGTTCGGCAGCACGATGTGCAGAAACGTCTGTGCCTTGCTTGCGCCGAGAGTTCGCGCCGCCTCCTCCTCGGCGGGTCCGATCTCACGCAGCAGAGCGACAACCTCCTTGGCGACGAAGGGCAACGTCACGAAGATCGTGGCGAGCATGATTCCGGGAAGGGCGAAGACGATCCTGACATCCATCGTCTCGAGCAACGGACCGAACCATCCCTGCCTGCCGTACAGCAGCAGGAACATCAGACCGGCCACCACAGGAGACACGGCGATCGGCAGATCGAGCAGCGTCAGGATGACACCCCGGCCCGGCAGACGGGTGCGTTCGACCGCGTACGCTGCGACCACGCCGAACACCACGTTGAAGCCGAGCGCCGACAGCACCGCGAGGCACGTCAGCAACGCAGCATGGCGGACCTCGGGCGTCGATAGCGCCGCGAAGAACGCAGGTACACCGTCGGCGAACGCCGCCACGAAGACGCTCGCAAAGGGCAGTGCGAGAGCGACGGCGAGCCACGCTACCGCGACGCCGATCACGACCGGGCGGGCGGCGCCCTCCCCTGGACGGGAACGCCTAGCCATGCTGGCCCCTCTCGCGCTGCAGGAGCCCTATCGCCGCCAGGGTGAGGATCGACGCGGCGAGCATCACGGTCGCGATGACCGTCGCTCCAACGGTGTCGTACTCCTCGAGCCGTTGGAAGATCAGCACGGGAGCGGTGAGCGTGCTGAGCGGGATGTTGCCCGAAATGATGACGACAGAGCCGAACTCCCCGACGGACCGTGCAAAGCTGAGCGCGAACCCCGTGAGCATCGCAGCGCGAAGCGACGGCAGGATCACGTGGCCGAAGACCTGCCTCGGCCTGGCACCCAGAAGCGCCGCGGCCTCCTCCACCTCAGGCTCGAGCTGCTGCAGCACAGGCTGGACGGCGCGTACCACGAACGGCATCGATACGAACGTCATGGCCACGAGCACGCCGGCCGGGCTGAAGGAAGCTGCAAGCGCTGGATGCACCGCGCCGACCCACCCGCGAGGACTCAGCAGCTCCGAGAGCGTGATGCCCGCGACAGCGGTTGGTAGGGCGAAGGGCAGGTCCACGAGGGCGTTCATGAGCGACTTGCCCGGGAACTCGTAGCGCACCAGCGCCCACGCCACGATGGTACCCATCACCGTGTTAACGGCAGCCGTGAGCAGCGCACCCCCGAACGAGAGACCCAGTGCAGACAGGGCGATCGGTCCGCTGACCGAGCGGAGGGCATCCGAAACCCCGGCTCCTGATGCTTTGACCACGACCGCGGCGAGCGGAAGGACGACCATGCCGCCGAGAACCGCCCAGGTGATACCCCATGGCAGTAGGGCGCTCGAACGGCTGGTTGAAGCGGGCCGGCGGCCTTTCGTCGTCTGCCCCGTGCTGGTCGTGTTTCGTGTGATGTCCGTGGCCACCGGTGCCTAACGCTCCGCCGCCACGTCGGCTTCTATCCTTGAGTAGATGCCGCCTTCGCCGAAGAACTCAGGCGTAACCTGGCTCCAGCCGCCGAGGTCAGCGATGGTGAACAGCCTTCCTTCCGGAAGAGGGTATGTCTGCTCGTACTCGGCCAGAACCTTCTGATCGACCGGCCGCAGGCCGGTCTCCGCAAAAGCACGCTGCGCCTGCGGTGTGAACAGGAACTCGGCGAACGCCTTCGCTACGTCCACGTTGCCGCGCTTTCTGGCGTATTCGTCCACCACGGCGACAGCTGTCTCCGCGAGTATCGTGTCACGCGGGACCACGATCTCGAGTTCGGTCCCTTCGGACTGCGCGATCAGCGCGTCGCTCTCCCAAAGCACTGCCGCATCGCCGATGCCCTTCAGGAGAAATGTGTTCGAGGCATCGCGAGCGTTCTTGTCAAGGACGAGCGTGCTGGCGTACATGGAGCGCACCTGTTCGTACGCTTCATCCTCACTCCCACCCGCGGCCACGGCGACGGAGCCCCAAGCCGCGAGCAGGTTCCACTGCGCGCCACCGCTGGTCTTCGGGTTTGGCGTCACCACCCCGATACCGCGCCGCGAAACATCGGCCCATCGGTCGATGCTTTTGGGATTGCCCGGCCGCACGCCGATCACGATCAAACTGGTGGTGGGGACCCCCGTGCCACCGAAACGCGCCTGCCATCCCGCCTCGATCAGGCCTGCCTCTGCGATCCTCTCCACATCGGGGGCCATAGCCAGATGGACGACATCCGCTTCCAGCCCGTCCACCACCGCACGCGCCTGAGAGCTTGACCCGCCGTACGACACGGTGAACTCCACCGTCTCGCCAGTCTCGTTCCTCCAGTGCTCCTGGAACGCAGGGATGATCTCTTTGTAGGCCTTCTCAGGGATCGAAAAGGCGACGAGCGTCAGCTGCCGTGCCTTCGAAGCCTGGCCAGCACCGCTCGGAGACGACGCGGCTCGCACACACCCGGAGAGCGCCCCCGCGAGCAGTACCGCGAGCGCTACTCCGGCAGCGCGCCGACGCAGGCCCGTGTTCACGCTCCTCATCGCTTCTCCTCTCGACGGCACGTGCCGCCTTCTCCGCGTCACCATTCGATGCGCAGTTCTTGAGATGGGATGATAGAGCGCCACGCGCGGTCACCAACGCACTAATCACGTGCTATATGCGCAAAATCAAGCGCAGAGCGATCGTCGGGAGGGCGGCCTGAAGTGTGCATAGCAGCGGTAAGCACGACCGCCGCGCCAACGAAAGTGTCCCCGCCTGCCCTCCTGATGCTAGGATACCCAGCGAAAGGCCCGATGAATGCGCCCGCTGACACTACTGACTGCGACAGGCGCCAACATGGCTTCCGGCTCGCGGAACGCGGAGGCGATGTCTTGAGAGCCCTTAGACTTACTTCATTGCTGGCTGGCCTGATCGTGCTCTTCTCTGTATTAATGGTTGCTGCCTTCTGTGTCCCTGACGCTCCCATCCGACGACACATGCCCACTTCGGTAAAGGCACTCGAGCTGGAAGGGCACCCATACCATCCTCTGCTCGGGCTCCACTCGCTGATGCCAGACAACTACACCGATGCATTGATGCTCAATCAAGCGCTGAATCCGATCGGCGCGTCACCGGTCAGGGCAGCCTTCGGAAACTACATGCTCGTCCAGTTTGATCCCGGGTCCTCGCCTGTCACGATTGACAGCCCGATCGATGCCATCCCTAGCCTTCGTGTCGCATACGAGGGTGGCCCGGGCGAGGAACACTCTTACAACCGCTATTGGCATGGTTATCAGGTGGTGCTGCGGCCCCTCCTCGCTCTGTTCGACTACAGAGCCATCAGGTTCCTCAACATTCTCGGCATTTCGCTGCTCTTCTGTGCTTCGGTGCTCGCGGTGCGGTTCCGTCTGGGACTGGGAGCTGCATTGTCGATGACTTCCGCGTTCATTCTGACGGGCATCGTGGGCGTGCCGCTCTCTCTCCAGTACATGGGCGTTTTCACCGTCATGCTGATCGGTGTCTTCTGGGCTGCCCGATCGGTCGATGCTTCGGGTGGGGTGCGGCATGACCTCGAGGTGTTTCTGACGCTGGGCGCGGTCACCGCCTTCCTGGATCTGCTGACAGTGCCAGCACTGACCATTCTCATGCCGTTGGCGGTGATTCTCACCGCGCGCGCTCGGGCTGACCTGGCATGGACCGCGTCACATCAGTTGGGATACATCCTGAAGATTGCGTCCGTGTGGGCTTTCGGCTACGTAGGCGCGTGGGTCTCCAAGTGGGCAATCGCTTCCGTCGCTCTCGGCGACGACGTGTTCCGCACGGCGATCACACTGGCAGCGCGCCAGTTTGACGGCGTGAGCGTCTCCGGAGAGTGGCTTGGAAGAGCTGACGCCCTGCTGTGGAACGGCGCCATGCTCGTTCCGGCCTTTGGCCTCAATCAATCGATCAGCCTGCAATGGCCAGTGGTGTTCAGGGTCTCAGCAATCCTGCTTGTCGCCCTCGCAGCGCTGTGCTGGGCGATCCTAAGGCACCCGAGAGCCGAAAGGCTCGCCAACGGCTGGCCTGGCCTTCTGCTCGTTTCGTTGGCGCCTTACGCATGGTATGTGCTGCTCCATGAGCACTCGCTGATACATTTCTGGTTCACCTATCGTCTGCAAGCGGTGACGATCTTCGTTTTGCTCTTTGTCGCCTTTCGTGCGATCGATCCGGGTTACCTGTCCGGACTGAAACGAAGGGTCCTGAACCTACTGGGTGCCGATACAGCGTAGCCGCCGAAGATTCGAAGCTTGCCATTGTTCAGGCGTTCGTCGCACGCGTAGCCGCTTGAGCCTGGTGCGTCATTCCTTCAGGCACCAAGCCGCAAGACTCGGTCTCACCCTCCAACAGGGCTCCGTAGCCTCTTACAGCTAAAACGCCCCTTCGAGTATCTCCGGAGAGAACCCAAAGGGGCGTTTTGTCATTCATGGTGGGCGCTAGAGGATTTGAACCTCTGACCCCTTCCGCGTCAAGGAAGTGCTCTCCCCCTGAGCTAAGCGCCCGTCTTGAGGCCGCCGTAGCGGCGTCGCCTATTGTACCAGCCGAAGGGCGACGCGCCAGTCCCAACTTGATGGCAACCCGGGCGACCTCATCGTCGGCCGAAGCCCGGTAGGAAAGCGGGTTTCGCAACCGGAGTGCCACGGGAAACGCGTGTTGCACCGCCAAGAGAGCCCATGGTAGTCTACCCCTTGCGCGCGGACGTGGCTCAGCTGGTAGAGCACAACCTTGCCAAGGTTGGGGTCGCGGGTTCGAATCCCGTCGTCCGCTCCACTGACGCTTCGAGGGTCGGCTGCACGGGCCAGGTAGACGGCCGGGATGGCCGGCCTTCTTTGATAGGTGAGCGGTACTGCTCACACACAAGGCGACGTAGCCAAGTGGCAAGGCAGAGGCCTGCAAAGCCTTTATCCCCGGTTCGAATCCGGGCGTCGCCTCCAGTTGATTCCCGGGCCCGATCGACCAACGACGGGCCCGATGCATCGCCTCCGGACTTGACGGCGCGCGACAGGATTCGGTACGCACGTACGTGAGTATCTTCCGCAAGCCGGCACACGGGATGTGGAGCGCGATGGCCGACGACGAACCTCGCATCTCATACGTTGAACGGCTCGGGCGCACTTCCATGCGATCGGTCGTCCTCGTAGCCCTGTGGATCGTGCTCGCCGAGGGCGACCTCGAATCGCTCAAGGTGGGCGCGCTGCTTGCGGTCGCCGCCGCCACAGCCTCGGTGGCGCTGCTCCCCGGACCCCTGCCACGCCTGAGCGCGTGGGGACTAGCGCGCTTCGTCGCCTTCTTTGCGATCCAGTCATTCGCCGGGGGCACAGACGTCGCGCTGCGTGCCCTGCATCCGCGTCGGCCGCTGGATCCCTCATGCCTGTGGTACGACTTTCGGTTATCAGGCCACACTCCGCGGGTGGTCTTCGCGAACACACTGAGTCTCCTGCCCGGGACTTTGAGCGCCCGTTTCGACGGTGACCGCCTCGAGGTACACGTGCTGGACCGCGGGGCGAGCACGACAAGGTCGATCGCGCAGGTCGAAGATCGCGTCGCTGCATTGTTCGGCATAGTACTTCCGATGAGCGGTGAGGTGGAATGACTGTCGTGCTCGAGATGATGACACTCGTCCTCATGGGTACGATCGCCTTGGCCGTCTACCGCATAGAGCGCGGTCCGACCGGCGCCGATCGCATGCTGTCATCGATGCTCTTCGGCACGTCGGGAACCGCGCTCACTCTGCTTCTCGGCGAGGTCTCGGGGCTGCACCGACTTCACGACATGGCGCTGGTGTTCGCGCTGCTTGCCGCCGTGACCGCCGTGGCCTTCGTGAAGCGCGCGTGGAGGGCGGGAGACTGATGATTCCGGTCGTTGACATCGCGAGCACCGCGCTGTTCGTTGCGAGCGGTTTCTACTTCCTCGCTGGCTCCGTGGGCCTGGTCCGCTTCCCCGATGTCTACACTCGGCTGCATGCGCTCACCAAGGCCGACAATCTCGGTCTCGGTCTCCTGGTCACGGGCCTTGCGCTGCGCTCCGGCTCCTGGTACACCGTCGCCAAACTTTATGCCATCTGGTTGTTGGTGCTCTTCGCCAGCGCCACCTCATGTTATCTCGTCGCTCACGCCGCTCGCACAGGCGGGATCCCTGTCTGGAGGAACGAGCGCCCATGATGCTCGCCTTCGATGTCCTCCTTGCGGCGCTGCTGGTCTGGATCGCTCTCGGCTCGCTGTCGGAGCTGAAGCTATTCAAGTCGGTCGTCATGTTCGTCGTGTTCGGCCTGTTCATGGCGCTCGCCTGGGTCAGGCTCGGTGCGCCGGATGTCGCACTTGCCGAAGCCGCGATCGGAGCGGGCGTGACTGGCGCGCTCATGTTGGATGCCGTCGGCCATATGCGGGAGCGTCAGCAACCCTATCCGGCCGCTACCGCGAGACAGGATGCGTCCGATGCGTGACCGGCTACCCGGATTTCAGTCGATCCCCCTTGTTGCAGGGATAGGGCTGTTCGCTCTCGTCACCCGGGCGATACTCAGTCTGCCCAGCGAGTCGGTCGGACTCTCCGTGCGCGTGACGGAGGCCGCCGCGGATAGCGGAATCCAGAATCTCGTGACGGCTGTCCTCCTGGATTTCCGTGCCTACGACACCCTTCTTGAGATCGCGGTCTTGATGCTCGTCACCGTGGCCGTGTTCTCGCTTCGCGAGATGGCCATGTCGCCGACGCCGCTGTCACAGCACCCCGGACCCGTTCTCGGCGCACTCACGCGCACAGTGATACCCGTGATGCTGCTTGTGGCCGGACACCTCGTGTGGATCGGCTCGTCGAGACCTGGCGGGGCGTTCCAGGCCGGCGCTGTCATCGGCGCAGCCGGCATCCTCCTCGCACTCTCCGGATACTCACGCCCGAAATGGGTCGAGCCCAGAGCCATCTCATGGGTCCTGAGCATAGGCCTGCTGGTGTTCGTCGGGGTGGCTTTGTACCCCGTCTTTGTTGGGGAAGAACTGCTTCAGTACCCCGACGAGAGCCGCAAGGCCTTGATCCTCGCGATAGAGGCACTGCTCACCCTGTCCATCGGCGCAAGCCTCGTGAGTCTGTTCATCGCGTCAGCGTCACCTCGCGTGCGAGGCCATCGCGAATGAGCACCCATCTGGTGTATGCGCTCGTCGGCGGTCTTCTGTTCAGCATCGGCACGTACGGCTTGATCGTGCGCCCGCACATGATCCATAAGATCATCTCGGCCAACTTCATGGGCAGCGGCGTGTTCCTCGTGCTGATCGGCCTCGGCAACCGAACACCCTCAGGAGTGCCGGACCCGGTTCCGCAAGCGATGGTCCTCACCGGCATCGTGGTGACGGTGGCGCTCACCGCGCTGGGCCTCGCCATCGCCAAGCGGTACTTCTCGCTC
>JAJZRZ010000053.1:0-6146 GCA_021850085.1 Actinomycetes bacterium
AATGCCCGAAGCGGCCGGCGAACGAATCGCCGGCGTACATGAGGTCACCACCGGCGATGACTGCGAGCACCGAGGTGTTCTTGATCAGGTTGACGGCCTGGTTCGTCAGCGGCGGCAGCACGATCTTCATGGCCTGCGGGATGATGATGAACCGCATCGCGCCCACGTACGTGAAGCCCTGCGCGAGCGCCGCTTCCAGCTGACCGCGACCGATGGACTGGATCCCTGCGCGCACGACTTCGCCTATGTATGCGCCGTGATACATACCCACGCCGAATATGCCGATGGTGATGACCGGGATCACGAGGACCGGGTACAGGATGGGCAGCGCATTGTAGAGCATGAACACCTGGATGAGCAGCGGGGTGTTCTGGAAAAACTCCACGTACACGCGCGCCGCCGCGCGCGGAAGCCGCCAATGGGACGTGGACATCACGCCGATGACGGTCCCCAGGGCCAGCGCGAGCGCCAGCCCCAGGGACGCCACCAGCAACGTGACGAGCGCTCCTTGGCCAAGCAGGCCGATGTTCGAGAACAACGCCTCCCAGCGAGGGATGGAAAACGGTCCCTCCTGCAGGAACCCTATGCTCTCAATGAACTTGGACATTCTTGGCGTTCGAACTCATCCCGAAGGACTAGTTCAGGCCCCACTTCTCGAGCAGAGCGTCCATCTCGCCGCTTTCTTCCATCTCGGCGAGCATATCGTTGATGAAGTCGCGCAGCTCGTCGGTGCCCAGCTTGCTCGCGATGCCGTAGTCCTGCGGCGAGAAACCATCCGGCAGGATGACCGAGTCTTCGGTCAGGTAGCCCGACAGGATGGACTTGTCCACGGAGAAGGCGTCCACGCGGCCCGACTCGAGGGCGGCGTTGATCTCCGGGTACGTGGCGAACTCGAGGAACTCCACCGTGATGCCGAGCGCGGTTGCCTCGGCGAGGACTGCGTCCTTGCTCGTGGCGCCTTGCGCGACACCGACGATCTTGCCGTCGAGGTCAGCGAGCCCCTCGATGCCGGAGTCCTTCTTCACGAGCAGGCCGACCTCGTCCTGGTAGTACGGGTTGGTGAAGTTCCACTGTTCCAGCCGCTCGGGCTTGATCGTGAACGTGGCGATGATCACGTCGAGCTGGCCGTTGTCGAGGAGCGGGCCACGCGTCTTGGCGGTGACGGCTTCGAAGGTCACGTCGTCCTTCGACAGGCCGATGCGCTCCGCCAGCACGTAGGCCAAGTCGATCTCGAGGCCTTCGAACTCACCGGTGGCCGCATCCTGCAGACCGAAGTTGGGAACGTCTGCCTTCACGCCCACGCGCAGCTTGCCCGCGTCGGCGATCGCCTGCACACCCGCAGGCAGCGGCTCGGTCGCTTCGGCTTCGCTCTCAGTGCTCTCCGGCTCCTCGACGGGCTCTTCCGGGGTACACCCCGCCAAGCCGAAGGCGCCGAAGGCCAACGCGAGCGCAAGCAGCAGCAGTACTGACTTCCTCATTCCTCCTCCTTTTCCCCGGGTCCGGCCCGGGACACGCTATGACGCTCACCGATAGAGTGCCGAAGAGGCCCACGCGGCCCCGAACAGCCATGATGCGGGGCTACCGCAAGATCTTGCTCAAGAAAAGCTTGGTCCGCTCATGCTGTGGATTCTCGAAGAAGTGCTCGGGTGTCCCATCCTCGACGATGAGGCCCTCGTCTACGAATACCACGCGGTCAGCGGCCTTCTTCGCAAAGCCCATCTCGTGGGTCACCACGACCATGGTCATGCCGCTGTTCGCAAGATCGATGATCACCTCCAGCACCTCTTGGATCATCTCTGGATCGAGGGCCGAGGTTGGTTCATCGAACAGCATGATCTTCGGGTGCATGTTGAGCGCCCGTGCGATCGCGACGCGCTGCTGCTGACCTCCGGAGAGTTGCGCCGGGTACTGGTCGGCCTTCACGCGCAGACCGACACGGTCGAGGTACCGGTACGCCGACTCGGTCGCCTCCTCCTTCGACACGCCGCGCACCACGGTGGGCGCGAGCGTGAGGTTCTCGAGGACGGTCTTGTGCGGATACAGATTGAACTGCTGGAATACCATCGCCACCGACTGGCGGACCTTATGCACCGGCGCGCGGTGCGCGGTGAGTTCGATCCCGTCGACGATGACTTGGCCCGAACTCGGCTTCTCGAGCATGTTGATGCACCGGATCAGGGTGGATTTGCCCGATCCGGACGGGCCTATGACCACGAGTTTTTGCCCCGTCGGGACCTCGAGATCGATGTTCCTCAAAGCGTAGTGCAGCCCGAAATGCTTGCTCACGTCGACGAGCTTGATCAACACTTCTCCTCTGCCAGAACCGCCGGTTCGCGGCGGGGTCATGCACCAGACAGCGCGAACGGCACGCCGAATCCGCGGCGCCATCTCGCGTGATGCGGTGCGCGCGCGTGCGCATAGTCTAAATCAGTGATGCACCTGCACACCAGAGCAGCGCCGGACGCGGTGTCGCGAAGCCCATGCACGGATACGGCGGCCAACCTGTGAGCATGGCCGGTGGTAGACTGTTCGACATGTCTTTGCGACAGACACCCGCGCTTCTCGTCGCCATGGCGATAGCGGCGGGCATCGTATCGGCGCCTTCCCCGGCGTGCGCAGTGAGTTCCCTTGCGGCCGAGACCGCCGCTGACAGGGCTGCCGTGACCCGCGCGCTGGAGCGCTACGAATCGATCCGGGCACAGGCCTCTGCGATCGACGCCCAGGTGGCTGACGCCGTGACCACCCTCGATGCCGCGATGGCCGAGGAGGCCCTGTGCCTGGCACGGCTGCAGTCGCGCGTGGTGACGATGTACCGCACCGGCGACACCGGGCTCATCGTGCTGCTTCTCGGATCCTCCAGCATCCAGGACCTCGCCGGACGACTCGACTGGCTCGAACGCATCGCCCGACAAGACGCACGCGACCTCGATGTTCTGAAGGCCGCGAGGGCGCAGGCCCGAGAATCCGCCGATTCGCTCCTCAGGCTTCAAGAAGACCAGACGCGTGCGATTGAAGCCGCCGCGGTTGAAATCGAGCGCGCCAGACGAGATCTCGAATCGAGTGAGGCCGCGTTGCGGGAGTACGAGGCCAGGCTGGCGGCCGCAGCAGCCCGTGCCGCGGCTGCTCGGGCTGCTGCGGCACAGACAACCCGGGCGGCACTTCCGGCTCCGAGTCCCCCGGACCAGGAGCAGGCCGGGACGGGCGAGTGGCAGACGGCGGTGGCGTCGCACTACTCGCGCAACTTCAGCGGCCGCGGAGCCAGCGGCGAGCGCATCGGCCCGTACTCGATGATGGTGGCGCACAAGACGATACCGTTCGGCACGCTTGTGGAGTTCGAGTACAAAGGCAAGCGCGCGGTAGCGAGCGTGGAAGACCGGGGGCCCTTCACACCGGGCCGGGACTTCGACCTCGGGCCGGGCGTGGTTCGTGTGCTCGACTTCAGCGGAGTGCACGAGGTGCGCTACCGCATCATCACCCGGTAGAGCCGCACGCCCTGCCGACGGTGCCCCAGCGCACCTAGGCCTTGATCACTCCCAGCCCGTTCAGCAACACCAGCAGGATCGCCACCGGCGCCACATAGCGGACCACGAACGTGAACACACGCAGCACCGCGGCGTTGCGGATGGAGCCGCCGTTGGACGCCTCGTCGGCGATCGCCTTCGGACCGAGCTTCCAGCCGACGAACAGGCAGATGAGTATCCCTCCCACCGGCAGCACGATGTTCGACGACAGGAAATCGAACAGATCGAAGAAGGTCCTGCCGAACACCAGCGTCTCGGAAAGCACGCTGGTGGAAAGGGTTGCGAGCGCGCCTACAGTGCCCATCGCTGCCGCCGAAAGGAGCGTGGCCTTCACGCGCGACCAGCCGTGCTCCTCGGTCAGATACGCCACCGGGACTTCAAGCAGCGAGATCATCGCTCCCGTGGCGGCGATGGCGGCGAGCACGAAGAACATGGTCAAGAACAGCTGGCCCAGCGGCATCGTCTGGAACACGGCCGGGATCGTGATGAACAGCAGCGACGGCCCGGCATCCGGCTCGAAGCCGAACGCGAACACCGCCGGAAATATGGCCAGGCCCGCGAGCAGCGACACGAGGGTATCAGCGAAGGCCACCTTGAGGGCGTTGCTCGGCAGGTTCTCCCGTCTACCGATGTAGCTGCCGTAGGTGGTCATGGTGCCCATACCCACCGACAGCTTGAAGAAGGCCAGACCGAGGGCGGCGAGCACCACGGGCGCGGTGACTTTGGTGAAGTCGGGCCGGAAGAGGTACTCCACGCCGGCGCCCGCTCCCGGCAGTGTGAGGGCGCGGATGTTGCAGATCAGCAGCAGCACGAACAGGATCGGCAGCAGCGTCTTGGTCATGCGCTCGATCCCCTTGGTGACCCCTGCGATGATGATCGCGCTGACGGTCACGAGCACGATCCACTGCCACGCGAGCGGGCCGGCGGCGCTGCCGATGTAGGTCGAGAAGATGTCCGCCGTCTCGGCGGCGGTGACGCCCGAGAAGGCGCCGGTGAGCGCCTTGAACGCATACGCGTACACCCAGCCGGCCACACCTGTGTAGAAGAACATGATTAGGAACGCAGCCGCCACGCCGGCGACGCCGGTGAGGTGCCACGGAGCGCGGCCGGCGGTCTCGAGCTTCCGGAACGCGCCCACGTTGTTGGCCTGTGCCCTCCTGCCGATGATGAACTCGGAGATCATGACCGGCAGGCCTATCAGCAACACGCAGAGCAGGTAGACGAACACGAAGGCCGCGCCGCCGTTCTGGCCCGTCATCGACGGGAACTTCCAGATGTTACCCAGCCCCACAGCGGAGCCGAGGGTGGCCGCAAGGACGCCGAGGGTGGTGGTGAAGCCTTCGCGCATGTGCCCGTGGTTGTCATTCATGAGGGTGCGCTCCTGTCGTGTGCCTCGCTAGCGTGCGCCGAAAACGTGGCGCGACAGTGCGATAGCGTAACCTACGGCAGGATACGCGAGAAGCGCTCAGAGCTTCCGGCTGTCGTACGCCCAGTTCATCCGCGCCTGGCGTTGCTTCGGCCGGCACTCCTCGGCTCCAAAAGGGCACGCCCGCTGCAGCTGCGCCACATGCCGCCGGAACGCGCGCCAGCGCCGGATCTGCCGGTCGTCCTCGGCGGGAAGACGGCGGCCCATCCAGTATCGGCAGTACCACTGGAACCAGCCACGCGGGTCGTCGGGGTGGATCCACCCACGACGGCGCCACTCGGACAGCGGCAGCGAGGCGTTCACGCCGAAGTAGTTGAGTTCAGGCTGATGGCGCTCGTGGCACAGCCTGGCCTCGGCGAACCAGCTTTCCGGGAACTCGTCGCGCGTATCGGTCATGTACTTCCCGCCGAAGACACCGAGGCGGAGCATCTCCTCCGGCGACAGGCCGGGCGTGAAGCGTTCGTCGAAATCCTGGCCCGGCGCGGCCACCAGGTCGTACCCGTAGCCCTGTTGCATCAGGTCGTTCACCACGATGTGCTTCGGGCGCCGCCCGTCGTCGCGCATAAGCCCCTCCCGGTCGCCGGCCGGCCGTGCGACTCAAGTCTGCACCATCACCCCTCGAGCGTGCAGCACCACGTCGCATTTCCCGGGTATCTTCCACTTGAGAAGCACCTGTCGGAGAAGGAGCGGCGCGATGGATGAGACCAAGCCCCCCGTTCGGATCGACCCGGACCTGGAGGCGCCCGGTCGCGGGCACGTCACGGCACCTCCGCCCGAGGAGTTCACCAATCCGCCGGGCGTGGGCGGCAAGGCGTGCGAGCCGCAGGCGACGCCTGAAGCCGAGCCCTGCGATCCCTCGGAGATCGAGGACCTCGTCCTCGAGGAATCCCTGCCCGGAACCGGCATCAAAGGCTACGAGGGTGAAGAGGTCGGCGGCGGATAGCTGCACCACCGGCCGCTGGCCTTCTTCAAGCTGCGACGTCAGTCGCGGCGCAGCCCGATGAACTGAAGAAGGTAGAGCACGGAGACGAGCGCCGACGCCACGTAGGTGAGCGCGGCCGCCGTCAGCACGTTACGGGCGCCACCTTCTTGGCCGGGCACCACCGTTCCCGTTGTCGTCAACGCAGCCATTGCCCGGCGCGAGGCGTCGAACTCCACCGGCAGCGTGACGACCTGGAACAGAACCGCGGCCGCGAACA
>JAJZRZ010000053.1:6156-9525 GCA_021850085.1 Actinomycetes bacterium
GCGCCAGGTGGCTTACCTGTGCACCATGAGCATGGTGGAGAACGTGCTCCCATAGCCGAGGAACAACCCCACCATCACGAGCAGCGGGCCGCTTTGCGACCCGAGGTTCGCCACCGGTACGAGCGACATCCGCAGCCGTGCGGGAGCGAATCCGTCGGCGTGCTGCGCGGCGTGACCCGCCTCATGCGCTGCCACGCCGGCAGCCGCCAGGTGGGCGCCACGGTACACGTCCTCGGAGAGCCTGAGCACGTTGGCACGCGGATCGAAATGGTCGGTGAGCTTCCCAGGTGTCATCTCGATCCCCACCTGGTGGAGTCCTTCGGCGTCAAGCACGCGCCGAGCCACGGCCGCCCCCGTCAGGTTGGGTGGAAGCTGCTGCTTGCTGCTGCGTCGATACGCGCTGTTGACGTAGGACTGCGTGAGCAGGCCCAGACCCATCGCCACGATGAAGATGATCCAGCTCTGAGGACCGAAGAACATCGTCGCTCCATCCCGCCGGATCCGTGTCCGGCAGCCATGTTTTCGTATTCTGACACACCGCACGCAACAGGCATGCCACTCTGCGGCGCGGCGGGCACTTACCTTGATGTAACCTTCTGTGGGCACCCCCGCTGTAGGATGCTCGAACCATGCCGAAGGAGAAACCGACACCGTGCCCACCGCAGCGTTCCTTTCCACCGAGAAGCGTCCCTACAGCCGCACCCGATTCGAAGAGGAAGCTCGAGCGCTCGGGTTGCAGGTGACCTGGCTCGATCCCCAAGGTTTCGACCTGCTCGTGGACGCGGACAACCCGCGCGCCTACTACAGGTCGCGCCCCTTCGCGCAGCCGACGGCGTTCATCCCGCGCACCGGCAGCGACACAACGCTGTTCGCGCGCGCCATCATCAGGCACATGGAGCGACCGGGCGGCCCCGTCCTGATCAACTCCTCGGCGGCGATCATGGCCGCGCGCGACAAGCTGCTGGCGCACCAGATGTTCGCCGAGGCGGGCATACCCTTCCCGCGCACGGTGCTCGCGCGGCAGCCGTCGGACGTGGCTAAGATGGTCAGGCTTGTGGGCGGCCCTCGGGTCATCTTGAAACTGATGAGCGGCACGCACGGTAAGGGCGTCATGCTGGGGAAGGACTTCGACGAGATCCAAGCGTCGCTGGAGACCGTATGGGCCCTGAACGAGACGCTCCTGATCCAGGAGTACATCGATTGCGGCGGTACGGACATCCGCGTCATCACGGTCGGCGGCCGCGTGCTGGGCGCGATGCGTCGCACGGCGAAGCTCGGGTCGTTCCGCGCCAACGTCCACCAGGGCGCGGGCGTCGAGTCTCATCCGATGGACGAGGAGCTCGAATGGCTGGCCCTGCGGGCCACCGAGGTGCTCGGCCTGGACGTGTCCGGCGTGGACCTCGTCAGGGGCGAGCGGGGCTACCTGATCATCGAGGTGAACTCCGCGCCGGGTTTCCAAGGATTCGAGAAGGCCACGGGCGTGAACGTCGCGGCCGAGATCATGCGCTACGTGCGCTTCAGGACCCGCTGAAGCCGCGACCCGGCGGCAATAGGCGCCGGAAACGACGATTCACGGTATGCACCTGTTGATAACGTGGATGAAGTGTTTCACCTGCGTAAAGCCGTAGCCGGTACCTGCGTCGATGCACTGACGCGAGAAGAGCGGCAATCCACAGGGGCGCCGCCTGCAGGTCTCGACCCGTTCTGGACGCGAGCAGGCTGTGGATGCGCGTGGTTACGCGTCGCCGTCCGCGAGGGTTGTTGGGCCCGAGCTGCTTCGAAGCGCGTCGCGATGCTGCCGCCACTGCGGCATGAACTCGTCCATGAGGCTCCAGAACCGTCGGCCATGGGACGGTTCGAGCAGGTGGACGAGCTCGTGGACGAGCACGTACTCGAGGCAGGCGTGCGGGCGCTTGGCCAGCTCAAGATTCACCCATATGCGACGGGCCCTAGTGTTGCACGAGCCCCAGCGTGTCCTCATCCGCCTGATCCGCACCTCGGATGCGACCACACCGAGACGCCGCTCCCACTCGCCCAGCAGCCGGCGCACGTTCTCGGAAAGCTGCGCGCGGTACCAGCGCTCCAGCACGGCCGCGCGCTTCTCGACACTCGCTGCCGGCGGCACCCGCAGCTCCATCGTATCGCCAACCAGACTCACGCCAGGCCGGCCCGCGTTCTCGATCACCAAGAGGCGGTATCGCTGTCCAAAGTGGAAGTGGTGCTCGCCGGTCACGAGTTCGAGACGCGGCTGCTGATCTCTGTGCAGCACCTCGGCCTGCTTCCGGCAGATCCAGGGGAGTTTAGGGGCGAGCATCCTGCGTATCGCCGCATCGGTCAGATGCCGGGGTGCCGACACGCGCACGCGGCCGTCAGGTGGATGGATGCTGATACGAACGTGCCTGACGTCCTTGCGAACGAGTGTCAGCTCGATCCCATGCACGATGAAGGCCGTTTCCATGGATGTCACGTTGTATGCCCTGTCGTTCAAGCCCAGCCGAGAGGTGGATGGTCGTGGTGCCGCGGTATGTCGATGTATAGCACGCTGGAGTTCGGAGCTGCCCCCGCGGTACAGCAGAATCCCAGCACAATCTCTCCGAGCTTGTATCTTGCAGTTACAAGCGCAGCCTGCTAGCGTCGTGCATGGCGCCGCATGGGCGTCATGAGTCGCGCCGGCAACGCGGCTCAACCGCTGGCCGTCCGCAAGAGCTGACGGTGGCGGCACGTGTCGAAGGGGAGCTGCAGATGAAGGCACTCGTCTACCACGGACCTGGTGACAAGCGGTGGGAAGAGAAGGTCAGGCCGTCGGTCATCGAACCAACCGACGCGGTGGTCAGAGTGACCAAGACCACCATCTGCGGTACCGATCTTCACATCATGAAAGGCGACGTTCCCTCCGTTACCGAAGGTCGCGTACTCGGTCACGAGGGCGTCGGCGTCATCGAGGAAGTCGGCAGCGCGGTCTCCAATTTCAAACCCGGCGACCGGGTGCTGATCTCGTGCATCACCTCGTGCGGCAAGTGCTCCAACTGCAAGATGGGCATGTTCGCGCACTGCGAGAACGGCGGCGGATGGATCCTCGGACACCTGATAGATGGCACGCAAGCCGAGTACGTTCGCATCCCGTACGCCGACAACAGCCTCTACCCGATCCCTGAGGGCTCGGACGAGGAAGCTCTCGTCATGCTTTCGGACATCCTGCCCACGGGTTACGAGATCGGCGTCCTCAACGGGCAGGTCTCGCCAGGCGACGTCGTGGCGATCGTCGGCGCCGGTCCGGTCGGTCTCGCTGCCTTGCTCACCGCCCAGTTCTACTCCCCCGCCGAGATCATCATGATCGACGTCGATCCAAACCGCCTCGAGGTGGCCCTC
>JAJZRZ010000054.1 GCA_021850085.1 Actinomycetes bacterium
GTTCACCAGCCGGTCGATGGCGGCCATGACCGCCTCGGTGTCCAGCGCGCTGTCTGGCACCACGATCGCACCGCCCGCCGCCTCCACCGCGCGTGCGTTCAGGGTCTGGTGGTCGTCGGTCGCGAACGGGTACGGGATGAGGACCGCCGGACGCCCCAGTGCGGTGATCTCGGCGATCGATGTCGCTCCCGCACGCGCGACTACCACGTCGGAGGCGGCCAGCGCATCGCCCATCTCGTCGATATAACCAAGGACCCGGTAGCGGGGCTCGTCGCCTCCCAGCACCGCGACGATGCGATCGGACACAGAGGCGGCCTCAATCCTACCCGCCACATGCAGTACCTGCAACGACGGCTGCCGCATCAGCCATGGTGCCATGCGTACGAACGCATCGTTGATGTGGCTCGCTCCCCGGCTGCCGCCGAAAACAAGAAGCACGACGCCGCTCGTAGACAAGCCGAGGCGGTCTCGCCCACGTTCACGATCCGCAGTCAGGACCGAAGCACGGACCGGATTGCCTGTCACGACGGTTTCGCGGCCTCGGACGAAGCGGTCAAGCGACTCTTCGTATGTCACGGCGACGGCCCGCGCCCATCGCGCCAGAACGCGGTTCGCGAGACCCGGCACCGAGTTCTGTTCGTGAAGCACAAGCGGCACCGCGCACGTGACCGCGGCGAACCCGACCGGCAGGGACACATACCCGCCGAAACCTACGGCGACATCGGGCGCATACCTGCGGATCAGGGCCCGGGCTCGCATGGTGGAAGCGCCTATGATCGCCGCTGAGGAGAGCAGGCTCAGCGGCCGGGATCGATCGAAGCCGCGTGCTTCCACCGCGTGAAAGGGTATTCCCGCGGCTGTCACAAGCTGCGCCTCGAGACCTGAGGGCGTGCCGACGAAGGCGACGTCATGCCCCTCGGCGGCCAGATGTCCGGCGACGGTCAAAGCGGGGTGGATGTGCCCCGCCGTCCCGCCGCCGCTGAGCAGAACTCGCACGTTGGGCCTCCAAGGACTCCGAGGGTCGGACAGATCTGACCGGGCGGGCCGCGCCGGCCCTCGACACCGCAAGGATGAGGCCCACGCACCCCAACGTCAGCGTGAGCGAAGAGCCGCCCGCGCTCACCAGCGGCAAGGGGATCCCGGTGATCGGCATCAGGCCGGTCACCGCCGCCATGTTCATCAGAGCCTGCATGACGATCATGGCCGTGAGACCGCCAGCGATCAGACGGCCTAGATGGTCCTTGCAGCTCAGTGCGATGCGCATGCCGGCCCAGGCGAACAGCGCGAACGCCGCAAGGATGGAGAGCGAACCCAACAGCCCGAGCTCCTCCCCGATCACTGCGAAGATGAAGTCCGTATGAGCGGCTGGCAGATAGAAGAACTTCTGGCGCGAAAGCCCGAGTCCCTCGCCGAGTATGCCGCCGGACCCGAAGGCGTAAAGCGATTGTATGATCTGGTAGCCGGTCTCAGAGGGATCCGCCCACGGGTCGAGGAAGGAGGTTACCCGGTCCATGCGGTAGCCCCTGAGCGCAATGGCAGCTACGGCTAGCGGAAGCCCGATCGCGCACGCCAGTCCGAGCCATCTCCCTTCGATCCCTCCGAGCCACAGCATCATTCCAACCGCAAAGAGCAGCGACATCGTCGTGCCCATGTCCGGCTGCTTCATGATGAGCAGCACCACCGGAAGGAGCACCGCTCCCAACCTGACAAGGAATGTCTTGCCGGTGATATCTCCCCGTCGCAGTTGCACGAGCAGCACGGCCGTGACGAGCAGGCAGCCGAGCTTGGCGTATTCGGAGGGCTGGACGAAGGCGAAACCGAGGTCGAGCGAGCGTGTCGCCCCCCACTTCCCGACGCCGATCGTCTCGACAAGTATCAAACCGGCGAGCGCCGCGCCCCAGACACCCCAGGCAACGGCTTCGGGACGCCGGATGTCAATGGCAGCGTTCGAGCTCCTGCGTCCGAAGTCCCAAAGGGAGGCGAGGTACAGCACGATGGCGCCGAGCACCGCGAAGGTCAGCTGCTTCTTGGCGTGGTACGCGCTGTCTTCGTAGTGGACGTAGTCGGCGACCGATGATGCCGAGTAGATCATGAGCACACCGCCGAGTACGAGGAACAACGTGACACCGAGCAGCAGGTACGCATGGGGGGTGAGGCTGGGGCTGCGCGTCATGCTCCTCACCCCGCCTCTGTAGCCGCCAGCGCGACGAGTTCCTTGAATCGGCTGCCGCGCTGCTCGTAGCCGCTGAACTCGTCAAATGAGGTGCATCCCGGCGACAGGAGTACCACATCGCCCAGGTGGGAGGCCTTGCGTGCCAGCTCGACCGCATCGGCCAGGTCCTTGGCATGGTAGGTATCGATCGGAAGACCTGCGAACGCCTCAGAAAGCTCGCCGGCGGCCTCCCCGAACAGCACCGCGGCCCGTGCCCGGCCGGATACCGCTTCGGCCAGCGGCCGCATCGACACTCCCTTGTTCCTGCCCCCGAGCATCACCACCAACGGCCTGTCGCCGAAGGCGGTGAGGGCTTTGAAGACGGCGTCCGGATTGGTCGCCTTCGAATCGTTGAAGAACTCCACGCCGCCAGCGATCCCCGCCGGTTCGAGGCGGTGAGCTATCGGACGGAAGGAACGCAGACCCTCCCGCAGCGCGCTCAGGTCCGCTCCGAATGCCCGGGCACACGCCGCGGCTGCGAGCGCGTTGCTCACGTTGTGGTCGCCCCGTATGCCGAGGCCGGCCACGTTGATGAGCTCGTGCTCGACCCCACCTTCGTCGAGCACGAGCATCTCCCCGCGCAGGTACGCGCCTCTCGCGTGCCGCGTGAAGCGGCTGACCCGTCTCACCTCCACGCCCGTCGCGGCCACGGCATCGGCGAATGGGGCCGATCCCGCGTCATCAACGTCGATCACCGCCGTGTCGCCGGGCTGCTGATTCGCGAACACCTTGGCCTTCTCGCCGGCATACGCCTCCAAGGTACCGTGGTAATCGAGGTGGTCCGGCGTGATGTTCAACAACACCGCCACCCGCGGATGGAGGCGCTCGGACAGCATCAGTTGGAAGCTTGAGACCTCTGCCACGATGACGCCGGCGGCTCCGAGTTCCGCTGCCACGCTCACGGCGGCCGGTCCGATGTTGCCGGCCGGCTCGGCGGCATAGCCGGCCTCCCGCAGCAGATGCGTCACGAGCGCGGTCGTAGTGGTCTTGCCGTTGGTGCCGGTGATCGCCACCCACGGAGCTGTGGACACCCGGTATGCGAGCTCGATCTCGGATATCACAGCAGCGCCGGTGGCGCGGGCTGCGTTCATGAGCGGCGAGTGGGGATGTATCCCCGGAGATGCGACGATGAGGTCGGCCGGCGGTACCCGCTCGACGCCGAGCGTCACCTCAGCGCCCCTCGCCCGCAGCGCTCGCGCACGGCGTTCAAGGACCTCTCCGCCGCCCGAGTCCACGACGCTCACCCGAATGCTGGCCCCGGCCTCCACCCGCTCGAGCGCCCAAGCCGCCGCCGCCTCACCCGAGATGCCGAGGCCCAGCACGAGCAGATGCCCTTCCCAGTCGCGCACGTCAGCTGCCCGCCCCGCCCACGAACCACAACGCGAAACCAGCGGCTGCCATGATGCCGGTGACGATCCAGAACCGGACCATGACCTTCGTTTCGCTCCAGCCCTTCATCTCGAAGTGGTGGTGCAACGGCGCCATCATGAAGATTCGCCTGCCGGTCAGCTTGAACGACGCCACCTGCAGCACGACCGACAGTCCCTCGACCACATATATCCCACCGATGAGCGGCGAGAGGAACTCCGTCTTGGTCACCACCGCAAGTGTCGCGATGGCCGCGCCGAGCCCCAAGGAACCCGTGTCGCCCATGAAGATGTCCGCAGGGTGGCTGTTGTACCACAGGAAACCGAGGCATGAACCGGCCACCGCCGAGGCGAAGAGCGCCAGTTCCAGGTTGTCTCGCTGGAAAGCGATGGCGGCGAACGCAAGCATGACGATCATGATCGTGCCGGCGGCCAGCCCGTCGAGCCCGTCGGTCAGGTTCACTGTGTTGGAGAACGATATGACCATGAAGAACACAAGTCCGAGGTACAGCCACGGGAAACTGAAGGTGAAACTCCCGATGACGAGCGTGGAGCTCAAGAAACCAAGGTCAAGGGAGCCCAGCAGCGGGATCGTGACCACGGGTTCCACGTGAGCCCAGTTCACTGCGAGCACCCCGATGCCGAACGCGATGAAGGCCTGTCCGACGATCTTGGCCTTGGCGGTCAGACCGAGAGAGCGTTCCTTCACCACCTTCGCATAGTCGTCGACGAACCCGAGCAGCCCGCACCCGAGAAGCGCGACGAGCGCGATCATACCGTCGCGTCCCACCACACCTAAGCTGAGATACACCGCGGCCACGACGAGCAGGATGAGTACGCCGCCCATGGTGGGCGTTCCCTGCTTGACCAGGTGGCCCTGCGGACCGTCGGCTCGTATCTGCTGGCCGATGCTGCGGAAGCGCAGCACTCTGATCCACAGCGGGAAGAGAATCCCGGCCAGCACGAGCGCCGTCACGGCCGCCACTAACACCTGGTACGTCGGATACCGGGAGATTTCGGGGAGTAGGCTAAACACGCGGCTGGATCATCCCCTCCACCACGACCTCCAGGCCCATGACCCTCGATGCTTTCACCAGCACCGTGTCGCCGGGCTCAGTCTCGTCATCAAGGACTTCGGATGCCTCCTCGGCTGTCGCGCACGGACGCACCGAATCCACATGCATTCCCGCAGCGAGCGCACCCTCAGCGATCCTGCGACCGCGCTCCCCCACCGTGACGAGGATGTCGACGCTGGAATCAGCGATCTCTCCACCCAACTGGAAGTGTGCGAGCTCCGCCAGCGACCCCAGTTCGGCCATGTCCCCTAGCACCGCGATGCGCCTGCCTTTGGTGGGCACGTCGCCCAAGGCGGCGATGGCCGCACGCATCGACGTCGGATTGGCGTTGTAGGCGTCGTTGATCACCGTGAGACCGGATGCGCTCTGGAAGCTCTCCATGCGCCACTTGGAGAACGTCGCGCCTTCAAGCCCTGCCGCGACCTCGGCCAGGCTGAGGCCCAGATGGAGCGCGACGGCCGACGCGGCGAGCGCGTTGTACACGTTATGGCGCCCGGGCACGGGCAGCTTGACGTCGATGGACGTGCCGGCGAAGACCAGCGAGAATGCGGGGGTCCCATCGACGGCGACGGTGACATCCTCAGCGCGAACATCCGCGGCTTCCCCGAGGCCGTAGCGGACGATCGGCGCTTCTGCGGATTCGGCCAGGACACCGGTCCACCCGTCGTCGCCGTTCAAGAAGACCCTTCCGCTTTGAGGGATCGCGCGGACGAGCTCGCCTTTGGCCGAGGCGATGGCGGCCTCACTCCCGAGAAGCTCGATGTGACTGACTCCCACGTTGGTCACGAGGCCGTGGGTCGGCCGCGCGACCTGGCACAGATGCGCGATCTGACCGCGGCCACGCATCGCCATCTCCACGACTAGCGCCTCAGTCTCGACCCCGGCGTCCATCAGGGTGAGCGGCACGCCGAGCTCGTTGTTGCGGTTCTCCTTGGTAGCCACCACTTTGAGGGAGGTTGCCAACACGCTTCTCAGGAAGTCTTTCGTCGTGGTCTTGCCCGTTGAACCGGTCACGCCGATCACCGGGCACATGAGCCGGTCCCGGTGCCACGAGCTGACAGCTTCAAGAGCGCTCCGAGCATCCTTGACGAGCACCAAGGCCGTCTCGGCACGCGCGGCCGAACGGAACGCCGCGTGCACCTGATCGTCAGCACGCGTGACGATCACCGCACGAGCGCCCTCGGCAAGTGCGCCGGCTATGAAATCGTGCCCGTCGGCACGCACTCCTTCGAAGGCCACGAACACGGCTCCCGGCTCCACGCTCCGGGAATCGATCGCGCATCCGTTCACCATCGTGGACGTGGGACCGGCGAGCAGCTCACCGGCTGTGACCTCAAGCATGGTCTGCACTGAAAGCGTCAGCATAAGGACCTCAACTCGTCGCGCGCGACCTCGCGATCGTCGAAGTGAACAGTACGGTCCGCGAAGATCTGGTAGTCCTCGTGGCCCTTGCCCGCGATGAGCACCGTGTCGCCGGGCTGGGCAAGCTCCAGCGCCGTCCTGATAGCCGCCCTTCGGTCCGGCTCAATGACATAGGGCGAACCCACTGCGTGCAGTCCGCGCTCGATTCCAGCGATGATCGCCAAGGGGTCTTCGGACCGGGGGTTGTCGCTGGTGACCACGACCGTATCTGAGCCGGCACCCGCGGCCGCACCCATCTGCGGCCGCTTGGCCGGATCGCGATCGCCGCCGCATCCGAAGACCGTGATCACCTTTCCGGCACCGGCGCCACGCACCGCCGCGATGGCCTTGGCAAGGCTGTCTGGCGTGTGCGCGTAGTCAACAAGAACCAGGAACGGCTGCCCCTCATCGATACGCTCGAGACGGCCGGGCACCTGCGGAGCGGACGCGATGCCCTCCGTCAGCGCGTCGAGATCGATTCCGAGAGCCAGCGCACAGCCGGCGGCGACCAGCGCGTTGCTCACGTTATAGCTGCCGCTGAGCGGCAGAACGACCCGGCGGAAGCCGGCGGGGGCGGCGAGGGTGAACGTGGTGGCCTGCGCCGCCGAATCCTCGTCCTCGGCACGCACCATCGCTTCGGGGGACCTCCCCACCGTCCAGACACCTGGGATCGCCTCGGCCAGCTCGCGACCGTGCGGATCGTCCACGTTCACGACTCGCTCTCCCACGTCGAGGTCGGTGAAAAGCCGGCGCTTGACCGACCAGTACGCTTCCATCGTCTTGTGGTAGTCGAGGTGGTCCTGCGTGAGATTGGTGAACGCGGCCACCGCGAAGCGGACCCCGTCCACGCGTGCAAGGTCGATCGCGTGCGACGAGACCTCCATCGCCACCCCCGCCACGCCCGCGTCGCGCATACGGGCGAACAGCGCCTGAAGGTCAGCCGATTCAGGCGTGGTGCGCGACGACGACAACCGCTTCCCGGCCACACGGGTCTCCACGGTGCCTATCAGGCCCGTCTTCATCCCCGCCGCTCGCAAGATGCTGTCCAGAAGGTACGATGTCGTGGTCTTGCCGTTGGTTCCGGTGATCCCCACCACTTGAAGCGCCCACGTAGGGTCACCCCAGAAACGCGCCGAGGCGATGGCGAGCGCACGCCTTACATCGGGGACGATGGCCTGAGGCACGTCCAACGCCACCGGCCGGGTGCATACGAGCGCGCTCGCACCTCGCGCCACCGCGTCGTGGGCGAAATCGTGACCGTCGTGCACCATCCCCGGAACACAGAAGAAGGCATCACCGGGCCGCGTCGAGTCCGACCGGTACGCGATTCCGCGCACGCACGTCTCGCCGCTGGCGGGAAGCACCGCGCCGGTGCCTTCGAGTAGTTGTGAGAGGTGTGCTTCCGTCACGTTTCCTGCCGCTCGCGAACCGACCCATTCTACCATCGGGACCACGCAGCCCCTCAGTCGCCGGACGGCTGTGGCACTTCTGTTACCGGAACGCCGGGCGGCACCTTCAGATGCTCGACGCTGAACCGGCCCACCCGGGCGAACGTCGGCGCCGCAACCGTTCCGCCATAGATGGCTTGCGACGGCTCGTCGATGTTCACCAAGATCAGCACGCGCGGATTCTCGGCCGGAAGGAAGCCAGAGAACGACGCGACGTACTTGCCCGCAGCGTACCCTGGCTGGCCGTCCGTGCGGGCCTTTTGAGCCGTCCCGGTCTTGCCTGCGACCTGATACCCGTTCACAGTCGCCAAGCCGCCTGTCCCCTCGTTGACCACGTCCGTCAGCACTGCGCGCATGGCAGTGGCGGTCTCGGCGCTGATCGCCCGCTTCGTGGGCCGCTGCAGCTCCGTGGACGGCGAATCGGGAATCTCCTTGAGGAAGTGCGGGGTCACCAGGACCCCGCCGTTGGCGATCGCGGCAAGTGCGCGGGCCAGCTGCAGCCCGTTCATGGAGACGCCCTGCCCGAACGGGATCGTCGCGATCGACGACGGCGACCACAGATCCGGCGGCGGCAGCCATCCCTTCGCCTCGCCAGGGAAGTCCACCCCGGTCTTCTCGGTGAGGCCAAAGGCCGAGAAGGACTCGTAGAGCCCTTCGTCACCCAATGCCATGCCGAGCATCACCGAACCCACGTTTGACGAGTTGGTGACGATCTCGGTCAGCGACCACTCGACCTGTGGCCGATCATGAGCCTCCTTGATGGTCCTTCCCCCGACGGTGATGGTTGGGGGGAGCTGGAATGCGCTTTCGGGCGCGTACAGCCGCTTCTCGATGACTGCCGAGGCGGTCAGCGACTTGATCGTCGATCCCGGCTCGTAGGTGTCGACCACTGGACGGTTGCGGTACGAACTGCCCTCATAGCTGGCGAAGTCATTCGGGTTGAACTGCGGGACCGATGCCATCGCGAATATCTCGCCGTTGCGGGGATCCATCACTATGATGGATCCGGCCACGGCACCCCAGGTCTGCACGGCTTCGGCGAGCGCCACCTGAGCTTGGTACTGGATGTCTTTGTCGATCGTCAGGACGATGTCCTGTCCATCGATGGCAGCCTCCTCATGCGTCACCCCTCCCGGTATGGGCCGTCCCTTGGTATCACGTTCTCCAACAAGACGCCCCGGGGTTCCGGAGAGCACGTCATCGTAGTACAGCTCCAGCCCGGAGAGGCCCTCGTCGTCCACCCCGACGAACCCGAGGACCTGGCAGGCAAGCTCGTTACCCGGGTACACACGGCGCGAGTCCTCAAGGAAGCCGAGTCCCTTGATCTCCAGCTCGCGCAGGCTCTCGGCACGAGAGATGTCGATCTTGCGGGCGACGTACACGAAGCCTGCATCCCGCGACAGACGCTCGAGGTAGACGGCAGGATCGCCACCAAGCATCGCTGCGAGGGTGTTGGCGGTTCCCTGTTTGTCCTCCACCGAGTCCGGAACCGCGTACACGGTGCGGGCATCCATCGACTCGGCTAGCACTTCGCCCTCCCGGTCGTAGATGAAACCCCGCTCCGGGCTCAAGACGATGTCCCTGGTACGCTGCTCCGATGCCGCCGCCGCGTAGGCAGGCCCTGCGATGATGTGGATGTGTACCAGCCGACCGCCGACAACGGCCATTCCCAGCGCCAGCAGCGCCAGAAGCAACGAGAAGCGCCCTGCACTCGCCGGGCGCTCCCGAGCGGCGGTCCGCGCCGCTTTGGCATGCGACGCGGTCATCGCAAGGAGCCGAGCCCGACATCACCGATCAGCATGACCTGGGCTTCCTCGGCCGCAAGACCGACGAGGGCCGAGAGCAGCCCGCCGCCCGGGGGCTCCTGCTCACCGGTGGACTCGCTTGGAAGCGTCTGTGCCTGAGGCAGCTGGAGATACGATACCTGCACGGGTCTCATCATGTTGAGCGTCTGGGAGGCGACCGCCTCGATCCTCGACGGCGCCGCCA
>JAJZRZ010000055.1 GCA_021850085.1 Actinomycetes bacterium
CAGCCCATGCGCGTGATGCCGGCGCTCGCCAGGATCACGGCATCGACCTCGCCCTCTTCGGCCTTGCGCATGCGCGTGTCGAGGTTGCCGCGGACGTCCACGATCTCGAGATCGGGCCGCAGCGCGCGGACCTGGGCCACTCGCCGCAGCGAGGATGTGCCCATGCGGGCGCTGCGGGGCAGCGTGTTCAGGTCGTAGCCGCCGGGGCCGCTGACGATGACGTCACGCGGGTCGACGCGCTCGGGCATGGCAGCGATGATGCAGCCGTCCGGCAACGCGGTGGGGACGTCTTTCATGGAGTGCACGCACAGGTCGACGGTGCCCGCCATCAGCTCGACCTCGAGCTCCTTGGTGAACAGGCCCTTGCCGCCGACTTTGGCGAGCGGCACGTCGAGGATCTTGTCGCCGGTGGTCTTGATGACCTTGAGGCTCACCGGCAGCCCGGTGATCTCCTCGACCTTGGCCTTTATATACTCGGACTGCCACAGGGCAAGCTTGCTGCCCCGCGTCCCGATCGTCAGCTCCGCGCGCTCAGCAGCCAAAACCTTCTCCTGTCTCCTTCTGCTTCTCCACGATCTCCCGGGCCTTCAGGTTGAGCAGGTTGCGGAAGGCACCCGGGCCGAACCGGTCCTCGGAGTCCTCGAGTCCGTAGAGCGTTCGTGCCACTTCCATGTACTCGTAGCCGTCCTTGCCCGCCGCGGCCTTCTTGAGGCGCGCTGTCGGGCCGTGCAGCAGCTTGTTGACGATAGCGCACGTTAGCGCCTCGACGGTCTTGCGGTCCTTCTCCGACAAGTCGAGCCGCTTCAGCGCCCGGTCGAGCTCCATCTGACGGATGACCTCGGCTTTCGCCCTGATCGCGGCCACCGTGGGTACGACCTCCATGGATTCCACCCACGCGAAGAAGGCGGCTATCTCCTCGTCGATGATGCCCTCAGCGCGCCGGGCCTCGACCTGGCGCTCCTCAAGATTGGATTCCACCACGCCGGAGAGGTCGTCGATGTCGTAAAGGAAGACACCGCCGAGGTCGTTCACGCCGGGGTCGATGTCGCGGGGCACGGCGATGTCGATGAGAAAGAGCGGGCGCGTACGGATGCGGTTGACCGGCGCGAGGTCCTTCTTCGTGATGACGTACTCGGTGGCGGCGGTGGAGGAAATGACGATGTCAGCTTCCCGCATGCACTCGTAGAGCTGCTCGTAGGGCACGGCGATGCCGCCGAAGCGCTGCGCCATCTCCTCGGCCCTCTCGAAGGTTCGGTTGACCACGAGCACGCGCGCGATGCCGTTGCAGACGAGGTGCTTGGCGGTCAGCTCGCTCATCTTGCCGGCGCCCACGACCAGGATGGAGCGGCCCTCCAGCGTCTCGAAGACCTTCTTGGCGAGCTCCACGGCAGCGTAGCTGATGGAGACCGCCGACTCGCCGATGGCGGTCTCGGTACGCACACGCTTGCCGACCTCGAAGCTCTGGCGGAACAGCTTGTTGAACACCCTGCTCGTTGCGTCGGCGTTGAAGGCGTGATCGTAGGCCTCCTTGACCTGACCGAGTATCTGGGCCTCGCCCAGCACCATGGAGTCGAGAGAGGCCACCACCCGGAACAGGTGCCGCACGACCTTCTCGCCGGTGATCACGTAAAGGTACGGGCGGAGTTCGGCGACATCGAGGTCGTGGTAGTCCGCGAGAAAACTGACGACCGTCCGCGCTCCGCCATCATCACTGGAGGCCACCGCGTACACCTCGGTGCGGTTGCACGTCGAGACGATGGCCGCCTCGCGTATGCCCTCGGCCTGGGTGAGGCGGTTCAGCGCGTCGTGTTGGACGCCTGCGGGGAACGTGAGCTTCTCCCGGATGGCGACCGGTGCGGTCTTGTGGCTCAACCCGATGAGTACGAGATGCATCAGAGTTCGCTCGCTTCCATGCGAGTGGGATGTGCGTGCGGCATCGTCCCTGGGGCGGACGTGAGAGGGCTGGTGCGCCCCCGCCGGAGCGGTGCGTTGTTGTTCAGGCAAGCAGGCCCGGCGGGGGCGATGTGGGGTCGAGCGCTACGCATCCCCTGTCCTTGCCCGAACAATCCGATGATAGTATGTCCCGCACAGGCGTGGCTACGCGACATCGGCGGCGGCCTCCTTGCGAGCAGAGGCGACCTTGCTGTCGAACAGCGCGAAGAACAGCTCCGGCCACAGACCCTCGAGCCGGTACAGGACCTTGTTCGTGAAGCCGGGCAGCACCAGAAAGCGGTTTCGTTCGACGCCCCGGACGAACAGGGCGGCCATGTCCTCGGAAGACCTCGTCCTGGCGATACCGTTGATCGCTCTGGTCTCGGCGGGCTCCGCGGCCACCTCGCGCGCGTAGCCGGGCGTGTCTACATTGGGCGGCACGAGCAGCGTCACCCCGATGCCGTGCGGTTTGAGCTCGCTTCTCAGGACCTCGGCGAAACCGGTCACGCCGAACTTCGCGGCGCTGTATGCCGAGTATCCGTACACGCCCACCAGCCCGCCCATCGATGAGACGAGCGCGACGTGGCCGCCTCCCCGTTCGATCATCTCGGGGACCACCGCACGGGCGGCGTGGATGAGACCAAGCAGGTTCACCGATATCTGCCTGTCGAATTCGTCGACGGCAAGCTCCGCGAACCGTCCGGGAAGGCAGTATCCGGCACACGCGAACAAGACGTCCACCGGTCCGAGCTCTTCTCGCGCGGAGCCGATCGCGGCTATCAGCGCGCCACGATCAGCGACGTCGGCGCTTCGGGTGGCGACACGCTGCGACCCCCGCACGCGCGCGGCCTCCACACGCACGCGTGCGCGCGCAAGCCCCTCCTCGCCCCGGGCGATCAGCGTGACGTTGGCGCCGCGGGCGGCCGCGATCTCGGCCGTCGCGAGCCCGACTCCGCTGGAGCCGCCCGTCACGAGCACATGTCGCTGAGACCAGGGCACTGCCAAGACGCCTCTCTACAGTCCGAAGACGTGGAATCCGGCGGGTACCGTCCGCGCCACCACGCTGAGCACGGCGACGAGGGCGAATCCTATCAGAGCGATGTAAGCGAGGGAGCGGCTAGCCCACCCCTTGCGCCAGCGCATGAACTGGTAGGCCGCGTAGGCCATCCACACGAGCCCCGCGAGTATCACCCGGATGTCCGCCCACCACAGCTGCACATCGGTCTCGATGGCCCGGAGAACTCCGAGCAGCAGACCTGCGGTGTAGACCGGAAACGCCCAGACCACCGAACGGCGCGCCACCGCGTCGGTCTGCGCCAGCGACGGCAGGCGGCTGAAGAGCTTGGTGCTCTTCTTGTGCTTCAGTTGGCGCTCCAGAACGAGGTAGAGCAGCGAGCCCGCCGCCGAGATGAGAAAGCCCGCGTTGGCGAACGACACGAGCGCCACGTGCATGCCCACGCGCCAGCTGTCCAGCAGCACCTGCTGCACCGGCGTCAGACCCTCCAGCACATCCGTGCTGGCACCCATGAGCTGCGCTACCAGAAGAACGACGAGAGCCGACGGCACGAGCAGGGCGCCGTACACCTTCACCTTCATGAAGTGCTCGAGCACGAAGTACACGAACACGAGCGCCCATGCCATGAGCACGAGCACGTTGGAGCCCGTCAGCAGCGTTCCGTCAGTGGCGACCGACTGTGCGCCGATGGACGTCGTCAGCGCCAAGAAGCCCACTCCTGTGGCGAGGGTCGCGTACTTCGACAGCGAGGCGCGCTTCGTCTCGAAGTGGTACGCGTACAGCACCGTCGCGGCAGTGAACAGCGCCATCGCGAACCAGAACGCCACGAACGATACCTGTGTCACCGTTCCTCCTCCGGAGCCCTACCCCTCCGCACGGTTACTCGGCGCCGCGCCGGGCGACCGCGGCCTCGAGGACTTCGAGCTGCTTTCCGAGCTCGCTCAGCCGCTTGAGCGCCAGGCCCACGTACACGACGAGTCCGGTCCAAAGCAGCGCGTAGGCGCCTGCTACCAGCGGCCACTGGGTCAGCACGAGCGAGTAGACTTCCTTGAGCGTCGCATCCATGGACGACCTACCTCTCCAACAGGGTCTTCGCGTGTTCGATGCGGTCGCGCAGCAGCACCTCGCCCATCCTCAGCTGATAGATCGCGTAGCCGAGGAGGATCATGCCGATCTGCGCGATGATGAAGGTCGCCAGCATCGGCGGTTCCAGCCCGCCTCGTTCGATGACAGGGTGGTTCGAGGGTATGAGCCGCGTGATGAAGAACGAGATCGGTGCGTCGATGAAGGCGAGGATGCCGAAGGCGGCGGCGTACAGGGCCCGCCGCTCCTCGTCCTCTACCGCGTTGCGCAACACGAAGTAACCGATGACGAGCAGCGTCATGATGAAGTATGTGGTGAGCCTAGGCTCCCACATCCACCAAACGCCCCACGCGGCTCTGGTCCAAAGGATACCGGTAGCCATCGTGAACATCACGAACAGCAGCGTGACCTCCATCGACACGCGCGCCTTCGTGTCGTACTCCCGCCTGCGAGTCATGATGAAGCGGATGCTGTAGAAAGCGGCGAAGCCGAACACGATGAAGGAGATCTCGGCGACGGGGACATGGAAGTAGAAGATCTTCTGACCCCAGTCGGGCCGTCCGTAGGTGGAGCCGTGCACCTGGGCCGAATCGAAGTCGGCCGCGGCGATCGTGACATCACCCGCATCGGTCTCCAGAGTCACTCCGTCCTCGCTGGCTTCGGTGATCCGGCCCTCGGTGAGCGTCCCGTCGGCGGTTATGTCGGCTTCATATCCCACGAAGTTCCGCAGATAGCGTGCTTCGTCCACATCCTGCACGAACGGTCCCTGATACCGCACAGAGTCGGTCTGTTGGGCCGTGCGCACGAACCCGAAATCGGGTACGCCCGCCCAGAAGAAGGCGCCGAGGAACGCCGCCAGCGTGAGCGCGCCGCCGACGACGAGCGCGATGAGCGCCCTGATGACCGAGGACTTCACTGGTACCCGTGCCTCCTCAAATCCGTCAAGCGGGCGCTAGGCGCCCACGATGAATTCGTACAGTCCGTACGATGCCAGCAACATGATGACATCGTAACCAATGACCCAAGCCATGCCGGTCCAAAAGACCCCCAGCGCCTCGGGCGTGCCCACGATCGCCGCCCCCGTGGCCATCACCGCCCCCAACAGCAGCGGGTAGATGAGCGGGATGAACAGCATGGCGAGCACGAAGTCCTTGCCGGACGTGTTGACCGACATGGTAGCGAGCAGCGTGCCGACGCCCGCGATACCGATAGAGCCCGCAACGAGCACAAGTGGTATGAGGGCCATCGTCCGCAGGTCGATGGTCTCGCCCTGCAAGAACAAGAACGCGAAGACCGGGATGGTGAGCGCCTCGACGATGAGCAAGAACAGCAGGTTGCCCGTGACCTTGGCGAAGTAGATGACCGGGCGGTCCACCGGGGAGAGCAGCAACGCCTCGAGGCACCCTTGGTCCTTCTCGTGCACGAGCGAGCGGTTCAGGCCAAGCATCGAGGTGAAGATGAAGGCGAGCCACAACAGACCAGCGGCGATATCGCGCGGATCGAACCCGGCTCCGGCCTGCGAGAGCGCCACGAAGTACACGACCATGGTGAGCAAGGAGTAGAGGCCCATGGACATGAGCATCTCTTTGGTGCGCAGCTCCATGACGACGTCCTTGCGGAGCATCGCTTTGAACTGTCGCATCGAGGCGCTTGCCATGCTCAGGCCACCCCCATCCCGACGGTGGACCGGTATGTCTCGCGGAACGCCGCGTCGTCGATGGCCTCACGGGGCTCGTACATCACGATCCTGCCGCGGGCCAGGATGAGCGCATGGCTGCAAAGCTCGAGGCCCTTGTCGAGGTCATGGCTGATCATCACGAAAGTATGCTCATGGCGAATCTGCGCGATGAGGCCGTCCAGGATGTCCATGGCGTGCGGGTCGAGGCCAGAGTACGGTTCGTCGAGGAAGATCACCTCGGGCCGGTGGAGCAGCGCCCGGGCGATGGAAAGCCGCTGCAGCATGCCGCGCGAGAACGTGCGGGTCAGGTCGAGCCTGCGATGGTCGAGCTCGACCGCCTCGAGAAGCTCGGCGACCCTTCCTCGGGCATCGGGCACGTCGTACATCTCACTGAAGAACCGCAGGTTCTCCTCGGCCGTCAGATCGGGGTATAGTAGAGGATTGTGGCTGATGAGGCCGATGCGCTTGCGCATCTCCACCGCATCGGCCACCACGTCGAGGCCGAGGACCTTGGCGTTGCCGCTCGTAGGGTTGAGCAGCGTGGTCAGGACCTTGACGAGCGTGGTCTTGCCCGCGCCGTTCGGGCCGAATATGGACAGGAAGGCGTACGGCGGCAGCTCGAAGCTCACGCCGTCGAGCGCCCTGCGCACGCCGAAGGCCCGGGTGAGCTCCCGGACCTCCAGCGCTGTCGTCTGCGGCTCGTCCCCCATGGCCCGCCTTACGCTGCCTGCTTCTTCGGCCAGCTCGCGACGGCGCTGCCGAGGATCGTCACGATGAAGCCCGCCCACACCCACGACTGCATCGGGAAGAACTTGATGGTCAGGTTCGCATTGTTCGCCTGATCGAGGCCTGCGAAGGCCACGAACACGTCTCTGAACGGCTCGTGCATGATGGTCACGTGCTGCATGCTGGAATTATCCTGAGCGAGCTGGCTCGGGAAGCGCATCTGCGGGTCGACCGTGCCCAAGGAGCGCCCGTCTTTCGTGACGGCGAGAAGAAGCGTGTACACCGTGTCGCCGCGACCGTTGACCACGTTCTCCTCGGTCTGCTCGAGACCGACGTAGCTGAACGTGTACCCTTCGGCCGTATACGAGGCGCCCACCTCCTGCGGCATCGTCGCCGGGTGCGTGCGGACGAACATCGTCGAACCGACCAGGCCGAGCAGGATGATGCCCATGCCGAGGTGCGTGAAGTAGCCGCCGGACTGGGTGCGCGCCTTGAGGAACAGCCAGCCGAGCGCCGAGCCGAACGTCGTCCCGGTCGCAGCGGCGCGCGTGCGTGCGCCGTCGTAGAACAGCCACAGCGGCAGCGCTATCGCGTACCCGGCCGTGACGACGCCGAGGATGGCGACGAAGAGGTGCCACCACGTGGGCGTGCTGGAGTCGGGCGAATAGAAGGGCAGCATCACGAGCGCCAGCAGCGCCACGAACACGGCGGCGATCGCGGTGCCCATGACGATGGGCATCCTGCCGCGGTCCCACAGCTTCTTCCAGTCGCCACCACCCCAAGCAAGAATCGGGCAGAACGTCATCACCATGATGTAGAAGATGCCAAGCGGGCGGGCGAGCGCGTCGTAGGCTGGCGGCTTGATGGACTGGCCGCCGAGCGGCATCCATGAGGGGAACGCGGGTGCCAGAGTCATGTACGCGATAAGGACGGCCGAGATCAGCATGATCACGTTGTTGAAGTAGTACGACCCCTCTTTCGAGACGATACGCTCGAAACCGTCGCTCTCGCTCGTGATCGACTTCCAGCGGGTGCCGACCATGATCGCCATGGCGGCGAGCGAGCCTATCATCATCAGCAAGAAGAGCCAGAACGACAGCGGGTCCTCCTGGAATGCGTGCACCGACTGGACTATGCCAGAACGCGTGATGAAGGTTCCCAGCAACACGAACACGAAGGTGACGGCGGCCAGCATGAACGCCCAAACCTTGAAGGCGTCCCTTCGGCGGTAGACAGTCATCGAGTGCAGGAGTCCCACACCTGTGAGCCAAGGGAGCAGCGAGGCGTTCTCGACGGGGTCCCACGCCCAGTAGCCGCCGAAGGCGAGCTCGTAATACGCCCAGACCGACCCAAGGCCGATGCCGATGCCCAGCATCAGCCACGAGAACACCGTGATCCGGTCTGACAGGACGATCCACTGCTTGGACGTGTCACCCGTGATCAGCGCGGCAAGCGCGAACGCGAACGGCACGGTCAGACCCGCGTACCCGACGAACAGTGTAGGCGGGTGGAGCGCCATGGCCCACGTCTGCAGAAGGGGATTCATCGCCGCGGTGATGAGCAGCGCACCGGTCGTGGGGTCGATGTACTCCAGCGGCGTGACGGCGAACGGGTTGTTCTGCTTGATGAACAGCGCCGCAAGGAAGAACAGCTGCACGAAGTTCACGATCCCGAGCCCGGTCGCACCGAGCTTGCTGTCGTTTTTCAGGAATTTGCCCGCCAAGAACGCCGCGAAGATGGCGATCAGCCACTGCCAGAACAGCAGCGAGCCTTCACGGCCCGCCCAGATGGCCGAGAGACGATAGACCCACGCCCACGGGCCTGTGACGGTCGGCCGGTTGAACGCGACGTACTGCAGCGTGAAGTTCTCGCTCATGAAGGACGAGACGATGAGCAGGACCGCCAGCGTGCTGAAGCCGAGAGCGCCGAACGTGAGGAGGTGGCCCGCCCTGCGCGCGGCCTCGCCCTCCTTGCTCCCTACAGCGTAGGCGACGATCGACGCCACAACCGAGATGCTTGCCATGCCGAGCAGGACGTTACCGAGCGTACCCAGGTTCATGCATCACTCCATTTCCGCGCGATGACTTTTGGGCAGGTCCTCAGCGAGTCGACCGGTCGAGGGCGACCTCCGAGCACTGGAAAGTGCCGTCCTCCTCGATGAAACCCGTGATCACGGCCTTGACGCCGTCCGTGAACTCTTCGGACAGTCCGCCGTCGAACGCGACCTCCAGGCCCTCGGCGGCCTTGGAGTTGTCCGCGAGGCTGAACCGGACCGGGGAACCGGGTGCCGCTATCGAACCGGCCACGACAAAGCCGGTGACCTTCACGGTGATGCCGCTGAGCTCCCCGGCACGGGCGGTGAGATCGTTCACGGTGAGAGCGCCAGTGGCCGACTCATACTTGGAGGGACACTTGGTCACAAGGTACTTCGCGTCCACGCTCCCGTCTTCGGCGATCGTGCCCGTGACGGTCGCCGTCGTGCCGTCGCCGAAAGAGCCCGGGATGATGTCGTTCCACGTGACGCGGACGCGCCCTTCGCTCTCCTCGTCTTCGATCTCGAAGACGAATGGCTTGGCGCCGGATACCCAAGACCCGGCGACCACCTGGCCGGTCACCTCGACTTGCTTGCCGACTAGGCTCCGGTCCGAGAGGACCGCGTCGATCGCGACCGGGGTGGCGGTGGCGTTACCGAGCTGCGTGAACCAGATGAGTGCGCCGACAGTGACGAAGATCAGCATCGTCACGCCGATCAGGCGCTGCTTGGCCCGCTTGTTCACAGAACAGATCACTCCTCGCGTGCCAGCGCGCGGAGGCGCGGACACTGGTCAAGGAAGCGCGAACGGGCCGAACGGACCGCGGCGCACCTTCGCCTGCATGAGTTGCCTGAACGTTTGAGATACTACCACATCCCCACGCCAGAGCCGTGCCTGCCGGGACACGGTCGCCAATGAGCAAAGCGTGTGCCGGGCAGCCC
>JAJZRZ010000056.1:0-983 GCA_021850085.1 Actinomycetes bacterium
GCCAGGACGGCGGCAGCGGCCGAGCGAGCCGCCCTCTTGGAGGCGGCCGAGCGCTCGGCGGAGGAGGCGGCCGCAACGCTGCTTGCGAACGCCCGCCTCGCCGCGCGCGACGAGCTTCTGGGGCATAAGCGCGCGCGGGCGGAGCGTGTGCTCGAGCGGGCGCGGCAGGCTGTTGAGTCGCTTCCGGATGCCGAGTACCTGGAGTCGATCGCCGCGGCGATCGCCGCGGCATCCCGAGGCGGCGAAACGCTGCAGGTTGCGCAGACCGACGCGAGGCGCCTCGCGGGCCTTGGTTCGCGGCTTGAGCGGGTAGGCGTGAGCGTTCGCCTTTCGGAGGATTTCGCTCCGCTCCCGCGCGGAGCTCTTCTCGCCGGTGACCGCGTCCGGGTCGAGATCTCGCCGGCCGCGATGGTGGCCGACCGGCGCGATGAGCTGCTGCTCGTGGCTTCGCGCTCGCTGTTCGGCGGCAGGGGATAGGCTCATGATGGCCCGCTCCACATCCATGCGCGACGAGATCCGCTACGGTTACGCCGTCGGCCGGGTTCGCGTGCTTGAGGGTCGCCTGCTGGGCAGGAGCACGTTCGAGCGGCTTGTGGACGCTGCCGACCTTCGCGAGCAGAAGCGGATCCTCGCCGAGACACACGTGGGCAGGTATCTCGATGGGGTGGAAACGGCCGAGGACGTCGAGATCGGACTCGAGGCGTCCCTCGCCGACCTGTACGACGAATTCCTCGCGAAAGCGGGCCTCCCGGCCTCTGTCGTCTCCTACTTCCAGGCGCCTCACGACTACGCCAACCTCCGGCTGGCGCTGAAAGCACGCCTCCTCGGAGGCGATGGCGCCGGTCGGTTGTCAAGCCTGGGCGGCATCCCCTCCGAGGCGTTCGCCGCCGACGGAGCCGGACTTCCCTCCGAGATGCGCGCTCTGCTCACCGCGTGGGACGGGCCGGAACAAGCTCCGGCGCTCGACGATGTCGAAGCCATGG
>JAJZRZ010000056.1:993-9390 GCA_021850085.1 Actinomycetes bacterium
AAGCCATGGTGGACCGGGCGCTGTTCGACGCGCTGCGCGCGTCCGCCAGCGCGAGCAGGCTCCGTTTCCTGCGGGAGCTGACGCGCCTGCGCATCGACCTCGCCAACGCTCGGCTGCTCATCCGGGCGCGGAGCAAGGCGCTCCCGCCTGCTGCGATCATCTCCCGGCTGGTGTCCGGCGGCAGCACGGCGCTCAACCGGCTTGCCGAGCGGGCGCCCAGGATGTCGCTTGCCGAGCTGGCCCGCGCCATCACCGACAGCGGTGTGTTCGGGGGCGTGCTCGAGGAGGACCTTGCCGACGTGAAGCACTTCGACGTCGCGGCCGATGCCGTCGTGGCCGCGCGCATGTTGGATGCCCGGATGGCCGCCGGCGGTGCCGACCCGGTGCTCGCGTACGTGCTCGGGCGCGAGGCCGAGGTGCTGCTGCTGCGGACCGCCGTGGCCGGCCGCCTTGCCGGACTCGACCGGGAGACCATCCGCGAGCGAATCCGGGAGCGTGTATCGTGACCTTGCTTCGCATAGCGGTGGTGGGCGACGCGACGAGCGTCTCGGGCTTTCGTCCGCTCGGGTTCGCGACGTTTGCGGTGGAGCGACCCGAAGATGCCCGCGACCTGTGGACCGAGCTCGTCAGCGGGTCCTACGGTGCGGTGTTCGTCACGGAGCCGGTGTGGGTCGCCATCGCGGACCTCGCTGCCGAGGTTGCCGATAGCCCGGTTCCGGCCGTCACCGTCATACCCTCGGCGGGAAGCGCGGGCGGCGTGGGTGCCGCGAAGCTCGATCGCGCGATAGAAAGAGCACTCGGCACCTCGGTGCCGATTCGAGAAGAGGAAGGCTAGATGGAGCGAGGCACGATCGTGAAGGTCGCCGGCCCCCTCGTGGTCGCCGAAGGACTCGTCGAGGCGAGGATGTTCGACCTCGTGCGTGTGGGCGAGCAGGGGCTGATGGGCGAGATCATCGAGATGCGCGCCGACCGCGCGTCGATCCAGGTGTACGAGGAGACCGAGGGCCTGGGGCCTGGCGACCCGGTGGAGGGCACGGGCGCGCCGCTGTCGGTGGAACTCGGCCCTGGCATGCTGGGCGCCGTCTACGACGGCGTGCAGCGCCCGCTCGACGCGCTCGAGCGCCTCGCCGGTGCGTTCCTGGCCCGGGGCATCTCCGCGCCCGGTCTGGACCGCGAGAAGCGCTGGGAGTTCGTGCCTTGCCTCGCCGAGGGCACTGACGTGGTCGCCGGCGACATCATCGGCACCGTGCAGGAGAACGAGGTCATCGAGCACCGCATCATGGTGCCTCCCGGCTACGGCGGGACGATCGCGAGCATCAAGGCTGGCAGCTTCACGGTCGTTGAGCCGGTGGCGCAGCTGCGCCTGGCCGACGGGACGCTGCATCCGCTGCCTATGATGCACACCTGGCCGGTGCGTGTGCCTCGCCCGTACGCGCGCAAGGTCTCGGCCGACGAGCCGCTCGTGACCGGCACGCGCGTCATCGACACGTTCTTCCCGCTGGTGAAGGGCGGCGTGGCGTGCATTCCCGGCCCGTTCGGCGCCGGCAAGACCGTCACCCAGCACCAGGTGGCCAAGTGGAGCAACGCGCAGGTGGTCGTCTTCATCGGCTGCGGCGAGCGCGGCAACGAGATGACCGACGTGCTCATGGAGTTCCCCGAGCTCACCGACCCGTACAGCGGCTACCCGCTCATGACGCGCACCGTGCTTGTGGCCAACACCTCCAACATGCCGGTGGCCGCGCGCGAGGCAAGCGTCTACACGGGCATCACGATGGCCGAGTACTTCCGCGACATGGGCTACGAGGTCGTGCTGCAGGCCGACTCCACTTCCCGCTGGGCCGAAGCGATGAGAGAGATCTCTGGTCGCCTCGAGGAAATGCCCGGGGAAGAGGGTTTTCCCGCCTACCTCGGGACCAAGCTCGCAGCGTTCTACGAGCGCGCCGGCAAGGTCGAGTGTCTGGGTTCGGACACGGGCGCGGTTGGCAGCCGTCGCGGCGCGACGCGCACCGCGGACTCTGACGCCGCCTCCGCAGCGCGGTCTGTGCGCGAGGACAGCAAGGAGGGGTCCGACGGTGCGGCAAGCGCGCCGCCCCGTACCGGTTCCATCTCCGTCGTCGGCTCCGTCTCCCCTCCGGGCGGCGACCTCTCAGAGCCCGTCGTCCAGAACACGCTGCGGGTGGTGAAGGTCTTCTGGGCGCTGCAGGACACGCTCGCCTACGAGCGTCACTTCCCGGCCATCGACTGGCTGACGAGCTACTCGCTGTACCTCGAGAAGCTGCGCCCGCACTGGGATGCAGAGGTGTCGTCCGAGTTCCGGACGCGGCGCGACGAGTGCATGGCGATCCTGCAGCGCGAGAGCGAGCTGGCCGAGATCGTGCGGCTCGTCGGCCTCGAGGCGCTCTCGCCCGAAGAGCAGATACTCATGGAGACCGCCAAGTCCGTCCGCGAGGACTTCTTGCAGCAGAACGCCTTCCGGGACGACGACCAGTTCACCAGCCTCCAGAAGCAGGACCTCTTGCTCAAGACCATCCTGCTCTTTCACGAGAAGGCCATCGAAGCGCAGGGCAAGGGGTCGCTGTTGAGGCACATCTTCGAGGCGCCGGTGCGCGAGCGCATCGCGCGCGCCAAGTATCTGACCGAGGACGAGCTCGCCGTCTTCGACGAGCTGGCCTCGGATATCGAGACGCAGCTCGTCGGCGAGGGTGGGGGTGAGGTGTAACCATGGCTCGCGAATACACCACGACGCGCGACATCGTCGGACCGCTGCTGCTCGTCGAGAAGGTGGCCGAGGTCACGTACGGTGAGCTCGTGGAACTCGAGTTCCCCGACGGCACCCGCTCGCTCGGCAACGTGCTCGAGGTCAACCGCGACGTTGCGCTCGTGCAGGCGTTCGGCGGCACGCGTGGCGCCAACCCGCGCCAGACCAAGGTGACGTTCCTCGGCCGCTCGCTCGAGCTCGGTGTCAGCCGCGACATGTTAGGACGCGTCTTCGACGGCCTCGGCCGTCCGCGCGACGGCGGACCCGAGATCATCCCGGACGAGCGCCGCTCGATCTACGGCGAGCCGATCAACCCCACAGCACGCGACTTCCCGGACGACTTCATCCAGACCGGCATCTCGGCCATCGACGGCCTGAACCCGCTCGTCCGCGGCCAGAAGTTGCCGATATTCTCTGGCTCCGGCCTGCCGCACAACCAGCTGGCGGCGCAGATCGCCCGGCAGGCGGCGGTGCTCCAGCGCAGCGACGACCCCGCCAAGGTGGGAGACAGGCTCGAAGGCGAGTTCGCGGTAGTGTTCGCGGCGATGGGCATCACCTTCGAGGATGCGGATTTCTTCGCCTCCGAGTTCCGAAAGACGGCGGCCATCGAGCGCGCGGTGCTGTTCCTGAACCTCGCCGATGACCCCGCGGTCGAGCGCATCGCCACGCCGCGGATGGCGCTCACGTGCGCCGAGTACCTCGCCTACACGTGCGATATGCACGTGCTCGTCATCCTGACCGACATGACGTACTACTGCGAGGCGCTGCGCGAGGTCTCGGCCGCTCGCAAGGAGGTGCCCGGCCGCCGAGGCTACCCGGGCTACCTGTACACCGACCTCGCGACCCTTTACGAGCGCGCCGGGCGGGTGAAGGGCCGCAAGGGTTCGATCACCCAGGTGCCGATCCTGTCGATGCCCGATGACGACAAGACGCACCCCATCCCCGACCTCACGGGCTACATCACAGAGGGCCAGATCATCCTCGACCGCTCGCTCCACCGCTCGGGCGTCTACCCGCCCATGGCGGTGTTGCCGAGCCTCTCGCGTCTGAAGCAAAAGGGCATCGGTCCCGGCAAGACGCGCGAGGACCACGCCGACCTCTCCAACCAGCTCTTCGGCTCGTATGCCCGCGGCATCCAAGCAAAGGAGCTCGCCGTCATCCTCGGCGAGGCCGCGCTCTCCGACACCGACCGCGCGTTCGTGGCGTTCGCCGACGCTTTCGAAGACGGTTTCATCCGGCAGGGCGAGCACGAGGAGCGTTCGGTGGAGCGAACGCTTGAGATAGGCTGGGAGCTCGCGGCGCAGCTGCCGCGAACCGAGCTCAAGCGCATCAAAGACACGTTCGTCGAGAAGTACATGAAGGAGCCGGCCGAGGCGTGAGAGTGGCATTGACCGTAGCGCTGCTCGTGAGCATGGTGCTCCTAATGGCGTACCAGGGCTTCATGCTGTGGTGGACGAAGAAGACCGCCGGCTCGATCCCTACATCGATCAGGCTGCTCCGCGGCATCAACATCGGATTGCTCCTCGGAGGCGGGATCCTCATCGTGTGGCAACTGGTGGAGGGGTAGCATGCCCAAGCTGCGCGCCAACCCGAACCGGATGGAGCTTCTCAAGCTGCGCAGGCGCCGCGACGTAGCCCGGCGCGGCCACAAGCTGCTCAAAGACAAGCTCGATGAGCTCATGAAGGAGTTCCAGGCGCGCATCAGCGACAACCGCCGGCTCCGCAGGGATGTGGAGCGCGAGCTCGCGCAGGCGTTCGGCCTCTTCGCGCTCGTTCGCGCGGAAGCAGGCGGCGCTGCGCTCGCCTCGGCGCTCATGGCCGGCGAGGCCCTGCCCCTGCTCGAGGTGCGGGAGAAGAGCCTCATGAGCGTGCGCGTGCCGGTCTTCGAGCTTGCCGAGCTGCCGGAACCCGGCGGCTACTCGCTGGCGACCACACCCGCACTGCTCGACTCGGCCCTCGGGCGTCTGGCCGACGTGGCGCCGAGGATGCTCGAGCTTGCCGAGAGGGAAAAAGCGATCGAGCTGCTCGCGGGTGAGATCGAGCGCACGCGCCGGCGGGTGAACGCGCTGGAGTACGTGCTCATCCCCACGATCGAGGCGGCCGTGCGCGACATCACCATGAAGCTCGACGAGGTCGAGCGGGGGAACCTCACTCGGCTCATGAAGGTGAAGGACATGATCGCGCAGCAGGAGGCCGAGGGACGGTAGCTCGATGAAGCCTCGGCACCGGATTCTTGCGCTTGTGGTGGCGGTGGTGCTGGCGGCAGCGGTGGTCTTGATCGCATCCGCGGTGCCGCGCCGCCCGCAGCCGGCGCAGTCCCCGTCCGGTGAGACCACCCGCTCGCTCGACACACTCGAAGCCACGCGCGCCCCACTCCGGGAGCTGCCCCCGAGCGGCATCGCGACGGCACCCGCACCGCTGCAGCCGACCGAGCCGCGCGCGTTCGATGCCGATGCCGCCATGGCCGATGTCCGTGTGCTCGAGGCGTTCGGCGTGCGTGCTGGCGGGAGCGACGCCGAGGCGCGGACGGCCGCGTGGCTGCACGCCCAGCTCGAGGGCATGGGCTTGGATGCCCGTATCGAGGAATTCGCACTGCCGAGCGGCGCGACTTCGCGCAACGTGATCGCCAGGATCGAAGGCTTGAGCGACGCCGTGGTCGTGCTCGGCGCCCACTTCGACACCAAGCCGCCATCGCCGGGCGCCAACGACAACGCGTCCGGCTGCGCCGCGTTGCTCGAGATCGCCAGGATCCTCACCGAGTCGCCCGTGGTTCCGACGCTGGAGATCATCTTCTTCGGCAGCGAGGAGACGCTGGGCAGGGACCGGGATGCGCACCATTTCGGGTCGCGGTATCGCGTGGCGCAGATGTCGGCGGCCGAGCGGCGGCAGACCGCCGGCATGATCTCGCTGGACATGATCGGTTACGGACCCGCGTTCCACTCGCGCACGATGGGCAGGGGGCCGATGCTGCTCTCCGACATGCTTCTCGCCCACGCGGCCGGCCTCGGCATCGACATGACCTACCGCAAGGACCCCGGTTCGAGCGGCTGGAGCGACCACGAGGCGTACGAACTCGCCGGGGTCCCCGTCTCTTGGATCCAGTGGCGCGACGACCCGGTCTACCACACCGCCGGTGACGTTTCGGGCCACCTTCAGCCGGACCGGATCGAGACGGCCGGCCGGCTCGTGCTCGAATTCCTGCGAAGTCTGGATGCACAGGCGCTGAAGCGGTTGCTGGAGCGGTAGGGGCGTTCGCTTCCGCTCGCACCGCGTAATCAGCCGCTCATCTCCAGATACCGCACGGCTGTCGGGTTGCTTGCTCGCGCTGCTCAAGTCAGCTGTCTGGATGGCCGATGACACTTTCTGTCAGGGGAATAAGGGTATCACGCCTGACGATCCGTCCGGCCCGATGGCGGCGCCCCTCCATGCGGTGGACCGGACAGCGTCACCAAGGCCCCGGGGTGGTGAAGAGCCCCGGGGCCTGCCACACAGAGCCTATCCGGTCTGCCCGGTGAACTCCCAGCGCTCGAGCAGGAGCGCGGGAACGAGGGTGGCCGCTCCCTGTCCCGGCCCGACGAGCGTGCGTTCGGCGCCGATGCCGCCCACATGCGAGAACGCTTCGAGCACGTTTTGCGTGAACCGGAGGTTCTTCAGAGACTGCGTGATCTTGCCGTTCTCGATCATGAAGGTGCCGTCGCGCGTCATTCCCGTGAGGACCAGCTTCATCGGGTCCTCCACATTCACGTAGTGTAGGCGCGTCACGTACACGCCACGTCCCATCGACGCGATCATGTCCCGCTCGG
The DNA here is from genome assembly GCA_021850085.1 of Actinomycetes bacterium. Classification (GTDB taxonomy): domain Bacteria; phylum Actinomycetota; class Coriobacteriia; order Anaerosomatales; family Anaerosomataceae; genus UBA6100. Next base: position 7,555 of record JAJZRZ010000056.1, read on the forward strand.
ACAGATCGCCAGGGGCCATCTCGAGGTTCACTGGCAGCGGTCCGTAGGTGTTGGGCGCGGGGAGGGCGTGGCCGGTGTTGGGCAGCTGCAGCTTGGCCGCGTAGTAGGAGTCGGTCACCGGCTCCCGGGCTATGCCGCGCTCGATCAGCGACACCCGCCTGCGCGGTTGCCCCTCGAAGTCGAACCCGAGGCCGAGGTTGTGCCGCGAGCGCGCGTCATCGGTCACGCTGATCCGCTCGTCGACGATCTTCGTGCCCACGCGGTCCACGAGGAACGACCCACCCTCGGCATACGCTTTGGCCCCAAAACCCAGGTAGCCCATGAAGTCGAGCAGGTCCGCGACCGCCTCCGGCGCGAGCACGACGCTGTAGATGCCGGGCTCCAGCGACACAGGTCGTGCCGAGCGCTCCGCCGTGGTCGCCGCCTGTGCTCCGAGGTCGCGCGCCGAGAAGCCGGACGGGTCGGCGCCAAGCCACGAGGCCCATCCGCTGCCACCAGTGCCATGCATCGCAAGCACCGTGGCGCGCACGTCCGCCGAGCTGGCGGAGCGCATCACGCCGAGCGTGTTCCCCACCGCGAGGGTGAACGCGTTCAAGGCCACCGTCCCCGCAGCCGTGAGGCCGCGGGTTGCGGACTGCTCGATGATCTCGCGGGCCGCCTCGACGCGGCTGTGCGTGTCGAAGGCGAGAGCGGCGTCGAGGTCGCGCACGAGCGGCTCGTATGCCGCGCCGCCCGGTAGCCCCGGGAAGTCCGACGTCTCGGGCGCGTGCCTCGCGGCCTCCACGGCCGCCTCCGCGCATGCCGCGATGCCGTCTTCGTCCATCCGGTTCGTGCTGGCCACGCCCTGTCGCGAGCCGAGCACGGCCCTCACCGTGAGTTGCGTGTCCTGTTCGGCCACATTCTGGTGTATGCGGTTGACGGCGAAGCGCGTGAGCGCCGAGCGGCTGGAGGTCACGATCGCCTCGGCCGCATCCGCCCGCGTAGCTCGCAGCGCACGGCGCGCGAGAGCGGTCGTGCGTTCCTCATCGAGCTTCATCGCCCCACCCCCACCCGAACGTTGCGGAAGCGCGCCGGAGCGGCGCCGTGGGCCACGTGCGCGACCTGCATCGGCTCGCCCTTCCCGCAGTTCGGGATGCCCCAGACCTTCCAGTGGTCGCGGTCGCAGACGGCATCGCACGAGCCCCAGAAGGCCGGCGTGATGCCGGTGTAGTTGGGATTCTTGATCATCCGGCCGAGCTTCCCGTTCTCGATCTCCCAGCCGATCTCGCAGGCGAACTGGAAGTTGAGACGGCGGTCATCGATCGACCAGGAGTTGTTCGTCTCAAGGTACAGGCCCCGTTGCGTGTCGGCGATGAGATCGGAGAGCGGCCACTCACCTGGCTCGAGGCTGATCGTGGTCATGCGAACGAGCGGCTGACGGTTCCACCCATCGGCACGCATGCACCCGTTCGATGTGCGGCCGATCGCCAGCGCGGACTCCCGTGAGCTCTGCAGCCCTACGAGCAGGCCGCGGTCGATGAGGAGGTCGCGCCGCGCCGGTACCCCCTCATCGTCGTAGCCGAAGCTGCCGAGCGATCCGGGGACCGTGGAGTCCGAGGACACCGTGACGTGCTCGGAGCCGTAGCGCAGCGAGCCGAGGTCGTCCAGCCCGATGAACGAGGTGCCCGCGAAGGCAGCCTCGTCTCCGAGGATGCGGTCGAGCTCGGTGGGGTGGCCGATCGACTCGTGCACCTGCAGCGCGATCTGCGAGCTGTCGATGATCACGGTGGTGACTTCGGCGGGACAGGCGGCGGCCGTAAGCAGCGCGGCGGCCTGCTCGCTGACGCGCCGTGCATT
>JAJZRZ010000057.1 GCA_021850085.1 Actinomycetes bacterium
GGGCTGTGAGGCGGGTGCGTCTTCATGCGGCGTCCGCATCAAGGTGGTTGGCATATCGCTTGCACTTCCGCAGCCATCCGGCACGATATCGAGCGAGAGTGTGGCAAGTGAGAAAGGCGCGCCAACACATGCGTATCGCGGGTCTGGCGACCATCGCTCTCGCTGTCGCCGGGGTCGCGCTCACCTTCTTGGCCGACTCTCAGGTCCACGGCTCAGTAGTCGCCCGGCCCCTGAGCTGGCTCGCCCCTCTCATAGCCGCGTGCGCCGTGGTAGGGGTGAGCTGGCTGTTGCTTGCGCAAAGAGGCACACGGGATGAAGGGGATGCGACAGTCGACAGGACTCGCTGTTCCGCTTGTGAGCGCGAGGTCATGGGCGGCTGGAGGATGTGTCCTTACTGCGGGGCGATGCTCGGATCCTCGACCGCCTAGCAAGCCCTCATCAGAGGGCTGCGCCCCTTAGAGCGAAGGAGACCTTTCCATGGCCACGGTGACGAAGCGTTTCAGCACCACCGGGATGCACTGTCCCTCGTGTTCGATGCTCATCCAGATGGATGTGAGCGACCTTCCGGGCGTCTCCGGCGTGAACGCGAACCATCGCACCGGCATAACGGAGGTCACATTCGAAGAGGGCATCCTCTCCTGCGATCAGATCGTCGAGACGATCGCCAAGGCGGGGTACGGGGCCGAGTCCGCCGAGGACTAGGACTCTGGTCGTTCCCGCAACCGTTCCCGGAAAGGTGTGCGCATGCCAGACCTCCTGCCGCTGCTCGCCGCAGCGGGAGCCGGCTTTCTGACCTTCCTGTCTCCCTGCGTGCTCCCGCTCATCCCCGGCTATGTCGCGTTCATGACGGGGATGTCGGCGGCTGAGCTCTCGAGCGAGGATCGCCGCGTCTCGGAGGTTCTTGCCCCGTCACTGCTGTTCGTGGCCGGCTTCTCCGTGGTGTTCGTAGCGCTCGGGGCATCCGCCTCCGCGGTCGGCTCCTTCCTCTCCGCCAACCGCCAGCTGTTCGAGACGCTTGCAGGCGCCGCCATCGTGCTCCTCGGCGTGCTCATGCTGGGCATCGTGAAGGTCCCGTGGCTGTACGGCGAGGCGCGCTTCGAGATGGGCAGGGCGCGGCGCTTCGGGAGTCTGGCCGCGCTCGTCATGGGCATGGCCTTCGCGTTCGGGTGGTCCCCGTGTGTCGGCCCGATCCTCGGCTCGATCCTCATGATCGCGGCCGACGGCGCCGAGGTGGGACGGGGTGCGCTTCTGCTTGGAGTCTACTCGCTCGGGCTCGGGGTCCCCTTCGTCCTCGTGGCGCTCATGCTCGGAAGGGTCCGGCCGCTGCTGTCGTGGCTCAATCGTCACTCTATGGCGATCAACCGGGCTGCAGGCGTCGTGCTGATCGTGCTCGGCGTGCTCATCCTGGCGGGCTGGCTCGCTCCAGTGGTGGGCTTCTTGTCCCGCTTCGTGCCGAAGCTGGGAGGATAGCGACGCGTTTGCGGCCGCCCCCCTTGCGTACTAGCATGGCAGGGAGGCTCGCGGACGGTTTCGGCGGGGAGGCGATGCGGCATCAGCTTTTTTCTCCAGCTTCCTGCTGGCCGGGCATCGCTTCGTGCTGCGCGAACGGTCCTGTGATGGACGCGCTTGACCCCTTGACCCGGCGGCTCGATCCGCTCTCCGGTGGCACGCAGTTTCTGCCGGCCGGCTCAGACCGCGAGTCCGTCATGGCACGACTCTCGATGGCGCTTGCTGAGGTGCTCGTGCCCGGGGACGGGGCGCTGCTCCTCCTCGCCGAGCACCAGGACATGCGTGTCGTCCTCGCGACGGGCGTGCTCGCCGACAGGGCGGAGGGGCTCCGGCTCAGTGAGGCGCCGTGGTTGGCCGACGCTGTAGCGATGCCGGGTGTCGCACGCGTGTACTTCGCCGCTGACGACCCGGTGCTCGGCACACTCGGTGCTCCGGAGAGCGTTCTGCTGGCCGCGCTGTTGCATGCGGGCTCAAGCATCATCGGCGCGGTGACGATCGTGCGCCCGTCAGACCGTGGATTCTCCGGTCCCGAGCAGGCCGCGCTCCGCGGCTTTGCGGCGCAGGCCTCTCTTGTGCTCCACAACGCGCAGCTGGTTGAGCAGGAGCGGCGCTCCCGCACGGAAGCCGAGTCGCTACGCCGGATCGCCGAGAGAGCGGCGTCTGTGGGAGACCCCCTCGGCGCGCTCCATGAGATAGCCCGGCTGCAAGCCGAGCTGCTCGCTTTCGGACGATGGCTCGTGATCGTGCACGATGGCGCAGACTTCGGGTTGACCCGACATGGGGATCCGGCCATGGACGGTGTGTGGAGGATGGCGTGGGAGGCTGTGCGCCCCGCCGATGAAACAGAGGCGGTGTACATCTCGGCTGAGGCTGCGCCTTCGGGGTCGGCGGCCCGCCTGCTCGCCGAGCTGGAATCGCCTGGGGCCCTGCTCACTCCGCTGCATCGCTCCAGCGAGCTGGCCGGCTTCTTGGTGCTGCTGTCCGACCCTGGGTCATCGCCGATCTCGCTTTCGGCACTGGAGCCCGCACGGATCGTGGGTCGCCAAGCTTCGCTCGTCCTGGAGAACGCATACCTGTACCAGCAGGCCAAGAACCGGGCGGACAATCTCGAGACCATCTTCCGCATCAGCAACGCGGTGGGCTCCTCGCTGCACAGCGGTGTCGTGCTCAACCGCGTGCTTGACGTGGTGCAGAAGATTCTTTCCGCTGACGCGGTGCTGCTCATGCGGTACGACCCCCAGCGCCGCCACCTCTACTCGCCGATGGCTCGCGGGATGGTGAGCACGGAGATGCTGGAGGCCACGTTCCGGCCGGGCGAGGACGTCCCGGGCAGGGTGCTCGAGACGCATGAGCCTGAACGCTACGACCGCATCGCGGACAGCGACACGATGCTGCTCAATCAGGCCGGGCGGCAGGGGCTCGAGTCGGCGCTGGCCGTCCCGTTGCTCGCCCGTGGCCGTGGCATCGGCGTGCTCACGGTCTTCTCACGGGACGCGGGCGCCTTCTCGAGCGACGAGCTCCACCTTCTGCGCACCTTCGGCACGCAAGCAGCGCTCGCGATAGACAACGCGGAGATGTTCAGCCGCGAGCACGAGACGGTGAGGGTGCTTCAGGAAAGCATCCTGCCGACTCGTTTGGCGGACATCGAGGGGATCGAATCTGGAAGCATCTACGTGGCCGGCGGCGGCGAAGCCGAGATCGGCGGCGACTACTACGACCTGTACCCCGCCCCCGACGGGCGCGTAGTGCTTGCGATCGGCGACGTGTGCGGCAAGGGCGTCAACGCTGCAACAAAGACGTCGATGATCCGATACGCGATACGGGGGATGGTCATCGCCGGTCTCGCGCCTGACCGGATCATGGGTGAGCTGAACGCGATGCTGCTGGAGGGCGAGGACCCTTCCAGCAGCATCGTGACGCTATGGCTCGGGCTGTTCGATATCACGACCGGGATGCTCACGTACGCGGATGGAGGGCATCCGCCGGCCCTGCTGCTCAGACCCGACCGCGCGATAGACCGGCTCGGCACCACGGGTGCCCTGTTGGGGGGCGTAGCTGGTGCCGAGTGGGGGGAGCGCACGTTACAGGTTCCCCGGGGGTCGTTACTGATGCTGTACACGGACGGCGTGACCGAGGCGCGGAGGGCGAACCGTCTGTTCGGCGAAGGCCGCGTTCGTCGTGCGCTTCGGTCGGGAGGTACCGCCAGCCAGGTGGCGGAGCGACTGTTGGCGCATGTCCAGAGGCATTGCAGGGGAGACATCCGCGATGATGCGGCGATACTTGCGGTGCGTTACCTACCGCGCGTCGCGGATGATTGTCAGGATGTTACTCCCGAAACCATACGTGGAAAGTCCAATGCGTAGGCAGGTCCTCCGCGCGGAAAGACATACTGTATGAAAGTCGCTCTGGATTACGAGCCTGAGTCAAACATCTGTGTTGCCAGAGTGCGGGGGGACATCGATGCGTTCACCGTCCCCGACCTTCGAGCGTCGTTGGACTTGGCGCTCAGCCGCGGGTGCACAAGCATCGTGCTGGATCTCTCGCACGTGTCGTACCTCGACAGTTCTGCGCTCGGCCTGATCGTGTGGCTCAACCGGATACTCGAGCCGAGAAACGGCCGGCTCGTGCTGGCTGGCGCCACCGGAGACGTGACCAGGATCCTGGAGATATCTGGGCTCATCGGCGCGGCGCCGACTGTCTCGGCCGCAAGCGACACGAGCGATGCGCTGGCGGGACTTACGCTTGCCGAGCCCTCGGGACCGCCTCTGTGGACTCAGACGATCCAGATCACGGCTGCCCCGGCATCTCTTGGCGATGCTCGCCAAGAGATCTGCTGCCTGCTGGAGCCGTTCGAGTTGTCCGAGTCCACGGTGTTCGACATCAGGGTCGCCGTGGGTGAGGCGCTCTCCAACGCCGTCCGGCACGGTTCCCCTAGGGGAGATTCGGACGTCGTGCTCGTTTCGGTGATGGCATACCCGGACCGCGTCGTGCTGACGGTCACCGATACGGGCTCCGGCTTCGACGGTTTCGCTGCCGGGAGCGGCGATCCGTATGCGGCCTCAGGACGAGGCGTGATGTTCATGCGCGCCCTCATGGACCAGGTACAGTTCCTACGGCTGCCAGGGGGAGGCACCTCCGTCACGATGGTCAAGCATGTGTCGAAAGAGGATGCCTCGTTGTAGCGTGCTACCGCTCGCCGGCTATGAAGGCTATGCTTGCACTCGGGAGCCGAGCTCTAGGGGAGGGCCAGATGGAGGTCTTTGATGCGATCAGGTCGCGTCGTTCCATTCGCGCGTTCGAGTCCCGGCCGGTCGACAGGGAGGTCATCGATCGGCTGATCGATGCCGCAACCTACGCACCCTCCCGCATGAACTCCCAGCCGTGGCACTTCCACGTGTGCACGGGTGATGCCCGGAAGCGTGTTGCCGAAGTGATGGCCATGAACACGGCGTACGTGCAGGAGTATCTGGATGTCCTGGGCCCTGAGGTCATCGAGTACGCGGCCAGGTTCTACGCTGACCTCGGTTCAGCGCCGGTGGTGATCGGGATCTCGGCTATCCGTGTGGACGACCCCACGGCTTGGCTGGACGACGCTATCGCCGTAGGCGCTGCGCTTGAGAACTTACTGCTCACCGTAGTGGAAGAAGGTCTCGCCGCATGCAGCCTCACAGCGCCGCACTGGATCCGTGACCGCCTCGTCGAGGCCTTCGAGGTCGCTGACGGTTCCGAGTTGATGGCCCTGATCGTGCTGGGATACGGATGCGAGATTCCGCGCGAGAAGGAGCGCCACACCGATATCGTGACGTACCTGACGTGAGGTCGGCCGGACTCCGCGCGGTCTTCTTCGACGTCGGCAACACGCTGCTTTACGCAGAGCCCAGTGTCTCCGAGGTGTGCCGGCAGGTGCTCGCCGAGTGGGGACACGTCCACGACCTGCACGCCATCGATTCGTTGATGCCACTGGTGGACGCCTACTACGAGGAGCGGTACGCCGAAGACGACGCCTTCTGGGCTGACGAGGAACGTACCTCCTCGGTTTGGGTCGGTATGTACTCGCTGCTCTGCCGGAAACTGGGAATCGAGGCCGAAGCGGTCGAGATCGCGCGCCGCGTCTACGACGAGTTCGGACGATCCGACCGTTGGGCGGTTTATACCGATGTCAGGCCTGCGTTCGAGCGTCTTCGGGCGGCAGGACTGTACACGGGCATCATCTCCAACTGGGACTCCCGGCTGGTGGCGCTGCTGCACGGGCTGGGGCTCGGCGATGTTCTGGACGTGATCGTCTCATCGGCCGATGTAGGTCTCCACAAGCCCGATCCGCGCATCTTCGAACTGGCATGCGCGCGCTTGAGGATCGCCCCCGAGCAGGCTGCTCACGTGGGGGATCATCACTACGCCGACATCCTCGGCGCTCGGGCAGTGGGTATGCAGACGGTTCTAATGGACAGGCACGGCACAGCCTGCGCCGAGAACGAGCCCGTGAGCACGCTCGACGTGCTCGAAGAGGTACTTGGACTTGTTCCGAGACGCTTAGTGTGAGTTCTGAGCGAAATGCATGCGTCCATGAGTGCATGGCGTACCGCGTTAACCGCGAATTAAGATTGCGGTCAACCGCTGTTGCACGCCGAATGTAGGTGATACACTCCACGAAATCCGGCGAAAGGTCGCGGCGGCCCACCGTCCGGCCATAGCACTCACGGCAGAAGGAGGAAGAGCATGACGATCGGTACGCGCAGGAAGCTCGCGGTCCTCGTCGCTGCAATCGCGATCCTGGCCATGGCGGTCACGGGTTGCGATACGGCGGAGGAGCCCGAAGAGGCCGAAGGGGGAGAGGCTGTCACGGTCACCATCGGCGTGGGTGCTCCGCTGACCGACGGTGCTGTGGCACTGGGCAAGGGTATGGTTCGCGGTGCCAGCCTCGCCGTCAAACAGGCCAACGAGTCGCAGGAGCTCAAGGATCTCGGACTCACCATCGAGGTCGTCGAGGGTGATGACAAGGGCGATCCGACCACCGGTGGTAACGTCGCCACTCAGTTCACCTCGAACCCGAACCTCCTCGGCGTCATGGGTCACCTCAACTCGGGTGTCACCCGCGTTGCGGTGAAGATCTACAACCAGGCCAACGTGCTCCAGGTCAGCCCGGCCAACACCGCCGTGGACCTGACCGAGATGGGTATGGCCAACTACTTCCGTGTCTGCACCATCGACTCCGTCCAGGGCCCCGCTGCCGCTGACTACGCCTACGACGTGGTGGGCGCCAAGGTGGCTTACGTGGTCGACGACTCGACCGTCTACGGCGAGGGTCTCGCCGCCGCATGGGCTGGGCAGTTCGAGGCCAATGGCGGTACCGTTGTCGAGATCGAGAAGACCGGCGACAAGGACACTGACTTCAAGGCGCTCGTCTCCAAGATCAAGGCCGCGAACGTGGACATCGTCTACTATGGCGGCATCTACAACTCTGGTGCTCTGCTCTCCAAGCAGCTCAAGGAGGGTGGCGTGGCGGTTCCGATGATGAGCGGGGACGGCTGCTACGACGCCGAGTACATCAAACTTGCTGGCGCAGCGAATGCCGAGGGCGACTTCTGCACCTCCATCGGCTTCCCCGTCGACAAGCTGCCGAAGGCCCAGGACTTCAAGTCCGCTTACGAGGCCGAGTACCCGGGCGAGGCGATCGCTGCCTACGACGCCTACTCGTTTGATGCCGCGCAGGTGATCATCAACGCCATCGTGAAGGTCGCCAAGGACCTCGGTACTGACAAGCTCACCACGACCGAGGGCAAGCAGGCGATCCTGGCCGCCGCCGCCGACAGCGACTTCGAGGGCGTCACCGGCAACGTGTCCTTCGATGAGAAGGGCGACACCACGAACAAGGTCGTCAGCGTGTACGTTGTCAAGAACGGCGAGTGGGTTCCGGCCGAATAGTCGCAACCGCGCAACTGCGTCACGGTCCTGAAGACCAGTAGTTGAAGCGCGACCCGGATGGGAGGCACGCCGGCTCCCATCCGGGTCGTGAGCGGTGTCCGAATCCCGCTCGGAGGGCCGAGAGCCGTCCGCTTCACGCTCACATTGGGAGTGCAGCTTGACGTTCAGCTATCTGCTTGAGCAAACAATCAACGGTATCACCTTGGGCGGCCTGTACGCGCTCGTCGCGCTCGGCTACACGCTCGTCTACGGCATCTTGCTCATGATCAACTTCGCGCATAGCGAGATGTTCATGATGGGCGGTTACGTGGGACTCGGCGTGCTCAAGGTGCTCTCCGACCCAGCGGTGGCCGCCAAGGCCGGCATGGGCTTTCTGGAGCCCGCGCAGTCATTCTTCAACTCAGGAACCTTCGGGTTCGTCGCGCTGCTCATCGCGACGTTCGGTGTTTCGGCGATCGTCGTGGGAGTCCTGGGTGTTCTCATCGAGCGGTTCGCGTATCGCCCGCTGCGACACGCGCCGCGTCTCGCCCCGCTCATCTCGGCCATCGGCGTTTCGATCTTCTTGCAGAACGCCGTCTTGTTGTGGATCGACAGCAAGCAACTGCCGTACTCTCGAGCGGACGGAAGTGCGTTCCTGACGGCACAGACGGCATTCAACGTCGGAGGCGTCAACGTATCGACGATGCAGGTGTTCATCATCGTCACGTCGATCGTGCTGATGCTCGCCCTCGACACGTTCGTGTCGAAGACGCGCATGGGCCGTGCGATGCGGGCCACTTCGCAGGACCGCGAGGCCGCGGGTCTGATGGGAGTCAACATCAACAAGGTCATCGCGCTGGCCTTCTTCATCGGTCCCGCACTCGGCGCGATCGCGGGTGTCTTCAACGGTTTCTATTACGGTTCGGTGAAGTTCAACATGGGCTTCATCCCCGGCATCAAGTCGTTCACGGCAGCCGTCATCGGCGGCATCGGGAACCTGCGCGGTGCGATGCTGGGAGGCTTCCTCCTCGGGATTGTGGAATCCTGGGCAAGTGGCTTCCTCTCCAATGCCTACCGGGACGTCATCGCGTTCATCGTCTTGATCCTGGTATTGATCTTCCGTCCGGGCGGACTGCTCGGCGAAGCCGTGACGGAGAAGGTGTAGCCGATGGCCAAGAACACACTGACCCTCGGCGCCGACCGCGGCCCAAAGGCCTTGACGCTGACGAAGAAGCTGTTGTACGCGCTTTCTATCTTCTTGGTCTTCGCCGTTCCGGTGACGTTCCAGGCCGCCGAGGGACTGAGCTTCCTCGTGCGCATCCTCGTCATCGTCGGCATCTGGGTCCTGCTCGCTTTGGGATTGAACATCGTGGTCGGCTACGCCGGCCTTTTGGATTTGGGTTACATAGCGTTTTATGCGATGGGCGCCTACGCTGGCGTGCTCATCGGGCAGGCGTTCTCTGATGTCCTCGGTGGAGCGACGTACTGGGTGATGCTGGTGCCCGGCGCCATCGCGGGCGCTGTGACCGGTCTCGCACTCGGCTTCCCCATCCTGCGTCTGCGCGGCGACTATCTCGCGATCGTCACGCTCGGTTTCGGCGAGATCGTACGCATCTCCCTGAACAACAACATCTTCGGTATCACCAACGGCGCCACCGGTCTGCCGAGGGGTGGCGAGACGCTCATCATGCCGTGGGGCATGCAGTGGCTCGCGGACAACATCAGGTTCGAAACGCCGCTCGGGTACTTCTTCTTCGGACCCAACCTGTTCTGGTATTTCGTGGTCGTTGGCCTGTGCGTGCTTGCGATCATCGTCATACGTCGTCTTGACGACTCCCGTCTGGGGCGCGCTTGGATCGCGATGCGGGAGAACGAGGTCGCCGCCTCTGCATAGAT
>JAJZRZ010000058.1:0-6331 GCA_021850085.1 Actinomycetes bacterium
CCGTGATGATCATGGCGGTCGTCGCTGCAGCAGCCAGGACGTACGCCATCTTCTCGCTCTCGAAGTACTTGTCCTCTGGAGGCATTGCGTACTTCTTGACGCCCAGCAGGTGACCGTAGTGCGCCACAGTGAAGCGCACGGCGTTCCGAGTGGGCAGGTGTTCCCGAAAGCGGTGCCATGACAGCAGCGTGTTCGAGGCATAGTAGAAGCTCCCGAACAAGAAGAGCACGACCGCCACGAAGTGGATGTTCATCGCTGCCCACACCGGCACGCCGCTCCCGATGAACCGAGGGATGAACAGGAAGCCGAGCGCGATGCCGCTTGCGAGTAGGAACGCCGTGCCGATGCCGTGCGCCCAGTGCTCGAGTATCGCCGGACCGTCGTGCCGAAGAACCCGCTCGCCTTCGATCCTCGGGTCCTGCCGCCTGGTCAGTCCTGCTGCAAAGATGCCGACGAACGGCGCAAGAAGCACCATCCACCAAGCCGAACCGAACAGCAGCTCGGAGCCGGTCTGCTGTGCCGAGCGCACGGCGTAGGCCAGACCGAGCACGAACGCAGCCGCAAGGGCCACGCCGACGAGCGCGCGTCTATTCATACGCACACCCCTTCCCCTATACGAGTTGCCTGTGGTCAGCGGGATTGTGTGAATCTGCCGGGCCCGCTGCATCCATTAGCTGCTGGGGGCACACAAGTGTCAATCTCTCAATAGTTGATAGTTCCATAACGAGACATGTACAGTGGGTGCGGAGTTGACACTCGATCGAAGGGTGGGATGGGTGGCTCACCCCCCGCACTACGAGGAACTTCATGCGCTGCTGAAGGATGGCGGAGCAGGGCGGCTCCTGAAGCTCACGACCGCGCGCTACGTTCCGTGGGAGGAATTCCGTGCGCTGCCCACGCCGCGAAGGATGGGTGCCGAAACCGCATGGAGTCTGCTGAAGCTCGTGCTGCGAGCATCCGGCATCGAGATTCCCATCCCTGACCTGGAGGGCAACGAGTATTGGTACCACCGGACGCACGAAATCGCCGACTCCGTCGCCCGGATCCAATGCCTGTGTCGCGCAGATTCGGATCTCTACCGCAGACTCACCGCCACGCAGAACAGATCGGTGCTCGTGCGGTCGCGCATCGATGAGACGATGGCTGCTGCCCTCCTCGATGGCCTTGAGATAGACGAGCCTAACGGGAAGCTGCTTCTCCGGCTCGACCGGGCACCGCGCGATGACACCGAGCGCCTTATCCGCAACACGCTGACGGCACTCGACGACCTGCAATCACTCGTCGACGTTCCCTTCTCCAAGGAGCTCTTCTGGCATCTACGCTATCTGCTGTTGGAGGGTGTTGACGTCCGCAGTATAAAGTTCACCGCACCCCGCCTCGGCCTGATCGCCGTCGATTACGAGTCCCAGGACGTAGCGCGCGCAGCGGATGCGCAGTTGTCATACATCAGTGCATACATGAACCACGTCGCGGGCGATGTGCACGACCATGCGGTGCTGCGGGCGCTGCTCGTCCCCGACCTCTTCCGCTACTACCGTCCACTGCCGGACGTCAACAGCGAGGTGGGGCGGCTCGCGTTCCGCCTCTACGCTCTCAAAGTCGGCCTACCGGTTCTCGGCATGCTACCGCTGTCCAGGATCAAGCTGAAATGGGAGGAGAGGTTGTTCGATAGCAGCATCGTCACGCTGCAACCGGACATCTACTTCCCAGCCCGCGAGCGAGACGGCACCGACCTCACCGCACACAGCACCCTATCCCTGCAAATCGCGCTCGTCGCGCTTCAGGACCTGAACTGGGAACTGCACAAGCTCGAACAGCGCGACGCGGAACTGCGCTCACTCCTGCAGCGTGACCCAGAGATCAACCATCGGCAGCGCTCAGTCCTCGGCAGAGCGCTGCGCAACCCGCTCGCCGAATTCCGGATCGCGTACCACAAGAACACGCATAACGTCGTCTACGCCACCGCCCGAGCGGACCTTCTGGAGCTCGTGGACAAGGGGCTGCTCGTGCTCGGGAAGCAGGGGCGCGCGATGGTGTTCACGCCACGACCGGGGCTGCGAGAGCACATCGAGCAGCACTACGGCCGGGACTGACCGAGTGCGGTGCGAGCCGCACGCCAAAGATGGGAACACCAAATCAGGGAGTGACTGCGAAGGGGTCGGGGGTCGGCAATGGATGCAGTGGTCGTGCACGAGTCGTTCTGGGGGAACACCTCCGAGGTCGCCAAGGCGATCGCGGAGGACGTCGGCCCTGAGGCGCGGGCGTGAATCTGACGGTCGCCATGAACCGGCTGTAGGCGGGATGGACGCCCACCACGGCGGTCACGACGCGCCCGCGGGCTCCGGCCACGACCGCCACGCGGGACACAGCGTCGCCATGTTCCGCGACCGCTTCTGGCTCTCACTCGCCTTCACGCTGCCCACCGTGGTTTGGTCCGAGATGCCACAGATGTGGTTCGGCTACTCGGCGCCGACCTTCCCCGGCTCGGAGTATGTTCCCGCGATCCTCGGCACGATCGTGTTCGCGTATGGCGGTCAGCCGTTCCTCAAAGGCGCGGTGAGCGAGCTGCGCGACAGACTGCCCGGCATGATGACGCTCATATCGCTCGCGATCACGGTGGCGTTCGGCTTCAGCATCGCGGTGACGCTCGGTCTGCCGGGCGCGGACCTGTGGTGGGAGCTCGCCACGCTCGTGACGATCATGCTGCTCGGCCACTGGATCGAGATGCGGTCCATCGCGCAGGCGCAAGGCGCCCTCAAGGAGCTCGCCAAGCTGTTGCCCGATCGCGCAATTCGGCTGCTTCCTTCCGGTGAGGCCGAGGAGGTGGAGGTCGGCGCGCTTGCCGAGGGCGACTTGGTGCTCATACGGCCCGGGGCGCGCGTACCGGCCGACGGCGTGGTGGCCGAGGGCATGAGCAGCGTGGACGAGTCTATGATCACCGGCGAGTCGCGGCCGGTGCGCAAGGAGTCCGGAGGTGCGGTGATCGCGGGAACCGTGAACGGCGAGGGTTCTCTGCGCGTGCGCGTCACGGGGACCGGCGAGAACACCGCGCTCGCGGGCATCATGCGGCTGGTTGCGAGCGCTCAGGCCTCGCGCTCACGCGCCCAAGACCTCGCAGACCGCGCCGCACGCCTCCTCACGTTCGTGGCGATAGCCTCGGCAGTCGTGACCGCACTCGCGTGGTCGGCCTTCGGCGCCGAGCTGGCGTACACCACCGAGCGCGTGGTGACCGTGCTCGTCATCGCGTGCCCGCATGCGCTCGGGCTCGCCATCCCGCTGGTCGTCGCGATCTCCACCACCCTCGGCGCTCGGCACGGGCTGCTCGTGCGCGACCGTCGCGGGCTGGAGCAGGCGCGACTCGTCGACATCGTTGTCTTCGACAAGACGGGCACCCTCACGCTCGCCGAGCATCGCATCGTGGAGGTCGCGACCGCACCCGCTGTCGAGCTGGCCGAGGCGCTCCGGCTGGCTGCGGCAGTGGAGCGCGACTCGGAGCACCCGGTGGCCCGCGCGATCATGCTGCGCGCAACAGAAGACGGCCTCCAGGTCCCGCAGGCGCGCGGTTTTGCCGCCACGCCCGGGCGGGGGGTGGAAGCGGTGGTGGACGGTCGGCTGCTGGCCGTGGGCGGCCCCGCGCTGCTCGAGGGGCGTGGGCTCGAGGTCCCCGAGCCGCTGCGCGATGCGGTGGAGCGCGCGGCTACCGCGGGACGCTCGGGGGTCTACCTGGTGGACGATGCGCGCGTGCTGGCGCTCTTCACGATCGCCGACGCGGTGCGTCCCGAGTCCCGCGAAGCGGTGCAGCGGCTGCACACCGCCGGCATCGAGGTCGCCATGATCACCGGCGATGCACAGGCCGTGGCGGATGCGGTAGCCGCCGAACTCGGCATCGACCGCGTGCTCGCCGAGGTGCTTCCTGCCGACAAGGCCGCCGAGATCGAGAAGCTGCAGGCCGAAGGGCGTCGCGTGGCGATGGTGGGAGACGGCGTGAACGACGCGCCCGCACTCGTGACAGCCGACGTGGGAATCGCCATCGGCGCGGGCACGGAGGTGGCGGTCGAGGCGGGCGACATCGTGCTCGTTCGCTCGGATCCCCGCGACGTGCCCGCCATCATCTCGTTGTCGCGCGCAAGCTATCGCAAGATGGTGCAGAACCTGTGGTGGGCGGCCGGCTACAACATCGTCGCCATCCCGCTCGCGGCCGGGCTGCTGGCCGGGCGCGGCATCGTGCTCTCCCCGGCGCTCGGGGCCGTGCTGATGTCGGCGAGCACGGTCATCGTGGCGCTGAACGCGCAGCTGCTGCGGAGGTGGCGGACGACGGGGTAGGGCATGCTTGGCTCAGAACAGCCAGGCTATGCCGCCATCGTTGCTCGTACCGCGGTACCGGATGGTGACGTCCCGCGCAGGCTCCTTGGCGGGAGCATGCCTCGAGGGGTCATCGGCACCCTCGCGACTGAAGATCTGCGAGCACTCCTCGAACATCGTGGCGGCGTACTCCTGCCTCCAGTCTTCCAAGGAGAGGTAGAAGCTCGGGTAGAAGCCCATCCCCATCGCCTGCAGCAGGTCGATCACGTTGCCGAGCATGCTCGGCCGCTCCATCAGCACGTCGACGACCTCCGGGTTCAGGTAATCGTCGGCGCTTTCGGGCGGCATCAACATGATCGTGCGCCCGTCCACGCGCACGACGACGTCGTAGCAGTGATTGCCCTCGCCGAGGAGCAGGACGCTGTGGCCGCCCTGCTCGTCCGGGAACGAGCGGCTCCACGCCATACCCACGCGCTCGAGGCTCCACGCCTTCGCCAGCCCCTCGAAGTCGATCGCCATCAGAATCGGGCAGCGGGGTAGCTCTTTGATCGCCTCACGAATGTTGGCGTAGGTCACCAGAACTCGCTCGGGCACGGTGCCGGCGAGCAGCTCTACGGCAAGATTCGCCTCCACCCATGAGGTGGCATTGAGAACGATCCGGTGGAGGTCAGAGTCTGTGTTGTAGTGAGAGCGGGCGCTCTCCAGTAGCGCGGTGACCGGACGCACGGGCAGCCCCCTGCACATCTGCGTGATTCTTGTGCAGAGGTTATCGGCCCTCGTCGCCGCCGAAACAAGGGTCGCGCGACGGACGGGCGAAAAGCGGTCGGGGTGTGACGATGTCACATCCCGTAGGCCGAGAGGCTGTCTTCCCGGACGCTAAAACTCCACGCCCTTCAGCCGCTCGAACACCACACCGGCCCGCGCGAGGAACGCCCACGGGTCGAAGATCGCGTCCAGCTGGTCGGCCGAAAGCACGCACTCCGGGTCCGCCGCCAGCCGCTCGCTATAGCTCGCGCCCTCCCGCGCATGCTGGATGTCGTCCCATACCTCCATCGCGTTGCGCTGCACCACCAGGTACGCGTCCTCGCGCTTCATCCCCGCGTCAACGAGCGCAAGCAGCACGCGGCTCGAGTAGATGAGTCCCCGCGTCTTCTCCAGGTTCGCGAGCATGACCTCGGGATAGACCACGAGGCCGTCGAGGACCCACTCGAGCTTGCCGAGGAGGTAGTCGGTGGCGATGTAGGAGTCGGCGAGCACCACGCGCTCGGCCGAAGAGTGCGAGATGTCGCGCTCGTGCCACAGCGCCACATTGTCGAAGCCCACCTGCGCGTTCGCCTTCACCACGCGCGCGAGTCCGCACACACGCTCGGCGGTGATCGGGTTGCGCTTGTGCGGCATCGCCGATGAGCCCTTCTGGCCCTCGGTGAACGGCTCCTCGGCCTCGATCGTGTCGGACTTCTGCAGCGCGCGTATCTCGGTCGCGATCCACTCGGCGGTGGCCGCCACCGTGGCGAGCACCGCGAGCACGTGCGCGTGACGGTCGCGCGCGATGACCTGCTGGGAGGCGGGGTCCACCGTGAGACCGAGCTTCTCGCAGACGTACCCCTCCACGAACGGGTCGATGTTGGAGTACGACCCCACGGCACCCGAGATGGCGCCCCACGCGCACGAGAAACGGCGGGTGGCGATGAGGCGGCCCTCGGCGCGCTTGAGCGCCTGCGCCCACGCCGCCCACTTCATGCCAAAGACCATCGGCTCGGCGTGGATGCCGTGTGTGCGCCCCACACAGAGCGTGTCGCGAAACTCCTCGGCACGGCGGAGACATATTCGGCCGAGGCGCCGTACGTCCTCGATGATGATGTCCTGCGCCTGCGTCATCTGGTAGCACAGGGCGGTGTCGCCGAGATCGCTCGAGGTCATGCCGTAGTGCACCCACCTCGACGGCTTGGGGTCTTCGGGGCTGAAGCCCGCATCGATGTGCTCGGCCATGTTGGTGAGAAAGGCGATGACGTCGTGATTCAAGGTGGCC
>JAJZRZ010000058.1:6341-9163 GCA_021850085.1 Actinomycetes bacterium
CGAGCTCGTCGATGCGCTCAACCTCGAAGGCCGCGCTGTCGCAGATGAGCGAGAGGTCCTCGGCAGGCACGATACCGAGTTCGGCCTGCGCCTCGCAGGCCAGCACCTCGATCCGCTTCCAGATCTCGAATTTACTGGCGGGTTCCCAGATAGCGCCCATCTCGGGGCGGGTGTAGCGCTCGATCATCGTCGGCTCCTCAGCGAGTCGGCGGGAATGCGCGAGTGAAGTGTCCGAGAGTCCATTATCCCCGAGGTGGCGTGCGTGCGCGATGCCTCCCCGTCCAGCTCACCCCTCGATCCAGCCGAGAAGCTCGCGCACCCGCTCGGCTTCCGTGCCCTCGACCATCGGCAGCACCGCTTGCAGCAGCACGCGTGCTCTCTCCCGCTCGGCCGCTCCGCGCTCCGTCTCCCCTCGCATCACGTGCGCTTCAGCGCGGGCCACGAGGAGCTCGGCGAGCATGTGGGCGCGGAAGGTGTCGAGTGCGCCTCCGGCCGAAAACAGCGCGACGAGCCCGTCGCCTGAGAGAGACTCGATGACGCCGGAGTCATCGTCGAGCAGCTCGCGAACCGCCTCCCGCGAGAGCTGGATCGCGTCTTCGGGCCGGTGTTCCCGCAGCGCGGCGATCAGTCGCCGGATCACGTCGCCCATCTGTTCGATCTGCCGGAGCAACCAGTCGGTCTGGTACACGGCGCTACTCCTCGCGGTCCACGAAGCCGACGTCCCAATGCTTGCCGTCGCACAGCGGCTTGTTGCGCGACTCGCCGCATCGGCACAACGTGCAGTGCTCCTGTGAGTGACCCTGCGAGAAGGGTTCGCCCGGGACCTCCACGTAACCCTCGAGATAGTACGGGCCCTCCCGCGTCGCGATCACAGCGGGCGGACGATCGGCGTAGTCGCGGTACAGCACACCATCCACGGTGCAGCTGAGCGCGCCGGATGGACACTTCCGGCACAACGCGATGATCTCCTCGGCACTCGCACCGTCAGGGTTCACCCAGGGGCGCTTACTGCGATCGAAGACGTTCGGCAGGTCCTCCACACAGTACTCCACGTGCGCGCAAAGCGCCCGGTTGTCGTGGATCGTGACACGCTCACCCACGTGGTCGATCATGCTTCCCGCGCCCGGCTTCCACTTCTTCTCGCTCGTGAAGCCGATGCCCACGTGGGTGTTGTCGCAGAACGGCTTTCGGTCGGACGCGCCGCACCGGCACAGCAAGACGTTCTCGCGCGCCTCGATCTCCGTGCGATCGGGCCGAAGCAGCGCCCCTTGCCGCTCACCCACGCGTCCCCTCCGGTAGCGCAAGGGACCGTTATCGATGAGCTCAATATGCGCTCCAGCGTGGTCGTCTGCCATTGCGGCATCCCTCCAGACGTCCGTCCGAGCACGAGCCGTGCGGCCCTCTCCCCACACGATACGCCACCCGCTCGGTTTCGCCACCGCGTCTGCCGCTGCTCGCGAGAACCGTTGCCGCCGCAGCAGCACGCTGCGCGCTAGAATAGGGAATCTCTACCTCTAGCAGGCCCGCGGCCCCGGCGAGCGCACCCGTTGCTCATACAGGCCGCCCGAAGAAGGGAGCACCCCTCGCATGAGCATCAAAGGCACCCGTACCGAACAGAACCTCCTGAAGGCTTTCGCCGGCGAAAGCCAGGCGCGCAACCGCTATTGGTTCTACTCGTCGATCGCCAAGAAGGAAGGCTTCGACCAGATCTCGGCCATCTTCTTGGAGACCGCCGAGAACGAGCGCGAGCACGCAAAAATCTTCTACAAGCACCTCGAGGGTGGCGAGGTGGAGATCACCGCCTCGTATCCGGCCGGCGGCCTGAAGAGCACCATGGAGAACCTCCTCCATGCCGCCGAGGGGGAGAAGATGGAGTGGGGCACGCTCTACCCCGACTTCGCCGCCGTGGCCGATGAGGAGGGTTTCCCGGAGGTTGCGCACTCCTTCCGCGAGATCGCCGAAGTGGAAGAGCACCACGAGGCTCGGTACCGCGCGCTCGCCGCGAACATAGAGGCCGGGCGGGTGTTCAAGCGCGACACGGTGCAGAAGTGGAAGTGCCGCAACTGCGGCTATGTCCATGAGGGCGCGGAGGCTCCTGATGCGTGCCCCGCTTGCCTGCACCCGCAGAGCTACTACGAGCTCCTTCCCTGCGAGCCGTACTAGACGCACCCAGGCGCCAGTGGCGCTCAAGGGCCCGCCCCGTGCGCGAGGGGGCGGGCCCTGCTTGTGCCCTCGGCCTCTTGGCAGCCCGTTCGCTGTCCTCACGACAGTGAAACCGCTCCTGCGACACGTACTCTTGGCGCTCGGCTGGGTCTTTCTGGGACTCGGCGTGATCGGTGCCGCGCTGCCCGTCTTGCCCACCACGCCGTTCCTGCTTCTGGCGGCGGCGTGCTTCATGCGCAGCTCGGAGCGCTTGCACCGCTGGCTCGTCGACCACCCTCGGTACGGCCATCACATCCGCGACTACCTCGAAGGCAAAGGCCTCCGCGCGCGGACCAAGCTCGTCGCCATCTCGATGCTGTGGGCAAGCATCCTGATGAGCGTCTTCCTGTTCGTCCCATACCTGGCGGCCGACCTGCTGCTCGTCGCCATCGCCGCCGCGGTCACCGCGTATCTCCTGCGCCTTCCTACGGCACCGGAGTAAGTGCGTCCGGCTTCGGCGGCTTCGGCGAATAGTGCACGATGAAGAAGCCGCGCCACCGCTTGGTCCGCTTGGCCGAGCGCTCCACCACCGGCTCGGCAGGCGAGATCGGCACCACCAGGACGACATCGTCGCTTTTGGGGTGGTTCGGATCGTAGATGCGGATCGTTGCGAATCACTT
>JAJZRZ010000059.1 GCA_021850085.1 Actinomycetes bacterium
CGGCCGGCTGCCCCGCCATTCCGGTCCCGATGACCACGACATCGAACACTCTCATCTGAATGCCTCTCCGCTGGCCGATGCGCCTTCTCCGCGCGCATGGGGAGTAAGATGTGTGTACCCCGGCGGAGACGGTGCCCCTGCCGACCGGTGCCCGACCTCATTGTTCGCGCGGACGATTGGCCTTCGAGAGGATGAGCGGACTGATGGCTGACGCTGCTGAGTCGATGCACGCTTGTGCCGAGTGCGGCGGTCCGCTGCGCCCCGTCCAGGTCAAAACGCTCAAGCATGTTCTCAAGTACGATCTGGCCCGCAGGCTCGAGGACGGAACCTTCGGGTACTGTCCCGACCCCGACTGCGACATCGTCTACGTACGCATCTCTCCTGAAAGTGGCGTGGGGACGTCAGATCAGGTCTTCCGGCAAGACGATATCAAGGATCGAGCACGACCCGGAGTCAGCGGGCGCGAGAGGTACATCTGCTACTGCTTCGGCTACACGGCTGGGGAGATCGAGGACGACGCTGCCCAAGACGTCAACGCAATCCCGCTCGCAATCGCAAGGGACGTTCGAGCGGGCAACTGCGCTTGCGAGGTCATGAACCCCAGCGGCCATTGATGCACTGCCGACGTCCGCAGGGTCGCTGCGGCGAGCAAGACAGCGCCCGCCTGATCCGGGGAGCCGCCAATGGTGCGCCTGTGCCGCCCCGATGGCTGGGCCGCCCCGCACATCGACTGAGGGTCCGACCCGCGGGCGACCGCACGGTTACCGTGAACTTGGACGATGAATCCGGCGACAAGGCGTGCCCTTGCGCCGATGTTCAGCAACAGGGATTTCTGGGCACCAAGATGGGGCCGAAATGGCCTCTGAACTGCGGCTGTCCGCTCCAAGTCCGTCATCGCCGTTCTCGCAATCGCGCTCGTCGCGACGCTGGTCGCCGTCATGCTCTCACTCTCGGTCGGCGTGCGGGCCAACCTCAGCACCGAGATCCGTCGCTTCGGGGCCAACATCGTCTTGTACCCGCAGGCGGACGACGGACTGCTCGATGACTCGGTCGGCCCCCGAGTGGAAAAGGGTGCCTTGGGCTCACGTATCTACGCCTCCGCGCCGTTCCTGCATCAGCCGGCCGTGGTGTCCGGTAAGCCGTTCGACCTCGTCGGAACCGATTTCGCGGATGCTCTCAAGGTGAGCCCTTACTGGCGGGTCACGGGTTCCGCCCCAACCAAGGGGCAAGTCGCCGTCGGAGCGGATGTGGCTGCGGCCCTGAAGCTGGAACCCGGCTCCTCCATCGACGTCCGCATCGCCAAGCCCACAAGCTCCGGCAAGGGTTCCGGCGCATGCCGATCATGCCATGGCAGTCTGGGCGCCGAGCACGACCGCAGGACCAGCGGCCGCCTGGCTCAGGTTGGCTCGAACTGCCTGTCCTGCCACCAAGCGCATCCGATCGCGACCTCGACGGGCTACGTGGCCACGGTCAGTGCGATTGTGAGCACGGGCGGCGACGAGGATGGTTGGGTAATCGCGCCGCTCACCGACGTACAGTCGCTCAGCAAGTCCGGCAATCGCATCAGCTACCTGCGCGTCAGCGCGCTGACGGACTCGGAGCCTGCCGAGAAGACCGCCGCCCGTCTGTCCGGTTTGATTGACGGCGTTCGTCCTGAGGTCGTCGGCAGCGTCGCGTCCGCAGAGGATAACCTGCTCGGCAAGGTCCAGCTGCTTCTCGCGCTGCTGACCGCGTGCGTTGCCGGGATGTCCGCACTCGGGCTGTTCAGCATGTTGGGCGCCTCAGTCCTAGAGCGTACGGGCGAAATTGGCCTCGTGAAGGCAATCGGCGCCAGCAATGGCTCAGTTTCGAGACAAATCGTGGCCGAAGCCGCAGTGCTCGCCGTTGCGGGAGCCGCTCTCGGACTGCTCGCCGGTGCCGGCATCGTACGCCTCATCGGAAACAGCGTGTTCGGCGCGTCGATGAGTCTCACGATCGGAGCCGTCCCCGTCGCCGTCGCATCCTGCTTGCTCTTGGCGATTTCGGCCAGTCTCGCAGCGGCAAGAAGGGCCGCCCGAATCGATCCCGCCATCTGCTTGAGAGGTGAATAGAATGACGAACATAGTTGAGATTGCAGGTTTGGAGAAGCGCTACGACGAGCGTACGTATGCTCTTCGAGGCATCGACCTGCGGATCGCCGAAGGCGAGTGGCTGACCATACTCGGCCCGTCAGGCTCGGGCAAGAGCACTCTGCTGAACATGCTCGGGTGTCTCGACCGGCCGACCGCGGGCAGCTTGCAGGTGTGCGGCGTGGAGACAAGCGGAATGAAGCAACGTGAACTCGCGGTATTCCGACGCGAGAACGTCGGACTCGTGTTCCAGCAGCAGCATGTGATTCCGTACCTGACCGCCCTCGAGAATGTCATGCTCGCGCAGTACTATCACAGCGTCGCCGACAAGGACGCGGCCTCAGCGGCCCTCCAGCATGTCGGGCTCGGCCATCGCCTGCACCACGTCCCCGGCAAGCTCTCCGGTGGCGAACAGCAGCGCGTTTGCATCGCGCGTGCGCTCATCAATCAGCCGAAACTCCTTCTCGCCGACGAGCCGACGGGCAACCTGGACCGTGCAAACGCCTGCAACGTGTACGACATGCTGTCCAAGCTGCACCAGGAGGCCGGTCAGACGATCGTGCTCGTCACCCACGACGAGAGCGCGGCGGAATACGGAGACCGGACCATCCGCATCGAGGACGGACGAGTAGTCGAATCCCCGCATCGGGCCTGCTCAGTGGCATCGTGACGAGCTGCCGGTCGTCAGCTTCTCAGCATCCTCAGGCCGCTCGCGATCACGACGAACTCGCTGATCTCGTGCGCAAGCACAGCGGCGGGAAGCGTGAGGAGGCCGCCGAGTGCACCTATCACGAGAAGACCGACGACCACGCCCGACAGCGCAAGGTTCTGCCCGACCACCCTCTGATTGCGGCGGGCGAGCTCAAGTGCATACGCGAGCTTCTCCAAGTCGTCGGCCATGAGCGCCACATCGGCGGTTTCGAGGGCGACATCCGTTCCCGCCGCCCCCATCGCCACGCCGACGAGCGCTTCGGCAAGAGCCGGAGCGTCGTTCACGCCGTCGCCGACCATGGCCACCTGACCGTAGCGTGAATTGAGCTCTCTCACCATCGAGAGCTTGTTCTCCGGCTTCATGTTCGCGTGGACCTCGTCGATTCCGAGCTGGGCCGCGATGGTCCGAGCGGTTGGCTCGTTATCCCCGGTCAGCATCACGACCTTCGCGACTCCGGCGTCGTGCAACGCCTCGACGGCCGCGGCGGCATTCGAGCGCACCTGGTCCTGCAGGGCGATGAGGCCGCGCACACCCCTCTCAGTGCCTATGAGGATTACTGTCTTCCCTTCGGATTGGAGGCGCGCGATATCCTCGGCCGCCGAGTCGACAGAGGTTCTCAGTTCCTGCTCGAACAGCGCCGGGCTTCCCACGTAGGTCTCCGTGCCGTCGGCGACCGCCACCGCACCCGCGCCGGGCAACGCCCGATGCGAGTGCATGTCCGCCGGTGAAATGCCCTCGCGACGGGCGTAACGCAGAATGGCACGGGCTAGCGGATGTCCGCTCCGCTCCTCAACGCCTGCAGCGAGCGCGACTGTCTGCTGCCAATTCTGCTCGTCGCACGGGACGACGTCGGTCACGGACGGCTCACCATATGTCACCGTGCCGGTCTTGTCGAAGGCGACCACGCGTATCTTGGCCAGGTCCTCTACGTGCATCCCGCCCTTGATGAGCACTCCGTTCCGAGCGGCTGTCCCTAGGGTCGCTACCAGAGTGATGGGGATGGAGATGACGAGAGCGCACGGGGCCGCAGCGACCACGAACACCGTGGCGCGCATGACCCACGTGTCCCAGGACGCCCCGAACACGAGTGGCGGTACCACGGCGACGCCAACGGCGAGGGCGAGCACGATAGGGCTGTATATGTTGCCGAAGTGCTCGACGAACCGCTGGCTCGCGCCCTTGCTCTCTTGCGCCTCCTCGACCATATGGATGATCCGCGCGATCGCGTTGTCCGCGAAGGTCTTCGTCGCGACGACCTCGAGCGCGCCGTCCCCGTTCACCGTTCCCGCGAACACGACGTCACCGGGAAGCTTGTCGACAGGCACGCTCTCTCCGGTGACCGGAGCTTCGTTGACAGCCGAAGCCCCCGCCGCGATGGTGCCGTCGGTCGCGACCGCCTCGCCGGGTCTCACGATGAAGGTGTCGCCGACCTCGATGCCCTCGACGGGAATCTCCGTCGCCTCACCGCCTCGCCTTACCAGAGCGACCTTGGGCGCGAGCTTCATCAGCGCCCTGACGGACGAACGTGTCTTCTCCTCGGTGTAGCCTTCCGCTGCCTCGCTGATTGAGTACAGGAAGACGAGCATCGCACCCTCGAGGACCTCGCCAGCCAGCGCGGCCGCGATCGCTGCGACGCTCATGAGGAGCTCGATCCCCACCTTGCGTTCGAATACGAGCTCCCCGACGGCCTCACGGCCGAAGAAGTAGCCGCCGACGATCATCGCCAAGACAAAGAAGACCGACGAGATCCAGTCTGGAGCGCTCGACGCACTCAGCAACCAGCCGACCAGGAACAGCGCGCCGGAGGCTGCGGCCATGACAATCTTCGGATCACGCCAGAGCCGGGACCTTCGCTGCGCCTCGTCGGCGACGCGAGACGTCGCCGCCCCTACTTCGGTCATTGCTGACTCCTTCGGCTAGGTGACTCGTGTCTGCCCCGGAACCTACTGCTGCGGGCCCTTCCAGCGCATAAGGCGCATCCCGTTCAGCGTTACCAGAACCGACGCTCCCATGTCGGCCATGATCGCCATCCAGAGCGTGAGCCACCCCGGGAACATGAGCAAGAGAGCGAGCATCTTGATGCCGATGGCGAACGCGATGTTGATCTTGATGATCCTGAGCGACGCGCGGCTGAGGCCGACAGCGAAGGGGAGTTGCCTGAGGTCATCGGCCATAAGGGCGATGTCTGCCGTTTCAAGCGCCGTGTCCGTTCCGGCTCCACCCATCGCGATGCCGACCGTCGAAGTCGCCAGCGCCGGAGCGTCGTTGACGCCGTCTCCGACCATGGCCACGTGACCGTACTCGCCGAGCAGGCTCGTGACCGCGTCGACCTTCGCCTCGGGGAGTAGTTCGGCGCGGAACTCGTCGACGCCGGCCTGGCGAGAGATCGCGGCAGCCGCGGCCGCATTGTCGCCGGTCAGCATGATGGTGTGCCGGATGCCGGAGCGCTTGAGCGCGGCGACGGCCTCGCGGCTCGTTGCGCGGACCTCATCGGCTATGCCGATCACCCCTATGAGGATGTCATCCTGCGCCACGAGAACGGCCGTCTTGCCGTCGCTTTGCAGCTCATCCAGGGTCGGACGAGCCGTCTCAAAGTCGGCATTGCTACCGAGCATGCGGGGGCTGCCCACCGCCATCTGGTGTCCGTCGACCGTGGCTTTCACGCCCAACCCGGACAGGGACTGCATCTCGTGAATCGGCAGCAATGTGATGGAGCGCGCCTCCGCCTCGCGAGTGATGGCAGCGGCGAGCGGGTGTTGGGAGCCAGACTCCAGAGACGCCGCGAGCTGCAGCAGCCGGGTCGGATCGGTCCCGTCGAGCACGACGACGTCGGTGACCGACGGGCGGCCCTCGGTCAGGGTCCCGGTCTTGTCGAAAGCGATCGCCTGTATGGCGCCCATCTGCTCGAGATGGATACCGCCCTTGATCAGGACGCCCTTGCGTGCAGCGTTGGAGATCGCACTAACGATGGACACCGGAGTCGAGACGACCAGCGCGCAGGGGCACGACACGATGAGCAGGGAGAGGCTCCGGTAGATCCACGGCTCCCAAGGCTGCGAGAAGAACAGAGGCGGGATGAGCCCGATTCCCGCTGCGAGCACAAGGACCACCGGAGTGTAGATCGCCGCGAACTTGTCGACGAACGCCTGGGAAGGCGCCCGCTTGGTCTGGGCTTCCTCGACCATGTGAACGATGCGCGCAACGGTCGTGTCGTCCACGAGACGCGTGACGCGCACTTTGAGCAGGCCCTCGCCGTTCAGGGTGCCGCCGAACACCTCGGCGCCAACAGTCTTCTCGGCGGGCACCGACTCACCGGTTATCGTCGCCTCATCAAGGCTCGAAGCGCCGGCTTCGATGACTCCGTCGAGCGCGAGCTTCTCTCCCGGCCGGACCACCATCAAGGCGCCAACGACGATCTCCTCGACCGCCATCTCTGTGGTGTCGCCGTCGGGCATCTCGACACGCGCGGTTTTGGGGACCCCACCCATCAGGTCGCCGATCGAACGCTTGGCTCGCTCCATCGTCCACGACTCGAGCATCTCGGAGGCGGAGAACAGGAACGCGACGACCGCAGCTTCCTCCCATGCACCGATCGCGCCCGCACCGAGGATTGCCACGGACATGAGCACGCTCATGTTGAAGTCGAGCTTGGGAAGCGAGAAGGCCGCCTTGCGGAAGTTGCCCCACCCGCCAAGCACGATCGCGACGATGAACAGCGGCATGAAGGTGACGCTGGGGGCACCGAGATTCTCTGCCGCGTAGCCGACTGCCACGCCGACCCCCGAGGCGATCGTCCGGAGAAGCTCCCAGTCGATGCCCTTCTCCGTCTGGGGAGCGGCCTTGCGCTCTTCGGCCGTCTGGATGCGGTAGTTCTCCTTGCGACCTTCGGACCTGATGGCGTCGAGGTCCATGACGCCCTCGACCACAAGCTTGCCTACCGTTGGATTGAGCCTTGCCCCGGTCACGCCGGGGAGATTGGCCACGTTCTTCTCGAACTTGGCCGCACAGTCGAGTCAAGTGATTCCTTCGACGAGCAGGGTGTGCTTCTTTGTGTCGACGGATGCTGGCATCGGTTGCCTCCTAGGCGCAGCCGGGATACACTCGAACAGTCAAGCGCATGTTTGATTGTATGCGCCCTATAGCTCGACGGTCAAGTAGTCACTTGAGGGTCTTGGAGGTCCGATGCGCAAACAGACTGACCCGCCCGTATGCGAAGTCGAGTGCGTGCATGCCGACAAAGTCGATGAGCTACGCCCCGTCGTCGGGGGGCTCAATGGCGTCGGCGAGGCCGTTGCAAACCTCGCGGACGATACCCGCTTCAAAGTGCTGTACGCCCTGAGTCAGTCAGAGCTCTGTGTCTGCGACGTCGCTGCTGTTGTCGGCGCTACGACGGCAGCCACCTCGTACCACCTGCGTCTGCTGTACCGCACCGGGCTTGTTGAATATCGCCGCGACGGTAGGCTGATCTACTACCGTCTGGCAGAGGACAGGATGCGGCCCGTTCTGGAGGCGATCAAGTCATACGTGCTCGCTATGCAGGCGCCGTGAGCCCCGGCGTAGACATGCCCGGAACTGCCGTCCGACAGGCTTCAGAGCTACATGCCCGGCCTGTCGCGCATCCTGCAGCTCTATGTGGTGGTGCCTCTCGTCGGGCATGCTCTGGCGTCGGCAAAGACCTGGGGACCTCAACGCCTGCCGCTGCTCGACGGTTCAGGAGTCGATGAGATCGGTCGTCTGTTAGGTGTGGCGGGGCTGGCACTCTGCTGGTACGCCCAGCGGACGATAGCGGCTTCGTGGCGCGTGGGCATCGACGATGACAATCCGACCCATCTCGTCACGGACGGGCCGTTTCGCTTCGTCCAAAACCCCACCTGCGCGGGGTTTTGGAGTGGTCACCCGCGGGGAATGCTCGCCGGGCCCGAACGCTTGCCTGAACTCAGACAGCGTAAGCGGACGCCACGGCACTCACAAGCGGAGATACTGTGGAGATGGGCCGGTGCCAGACGATCATCGCGACCAGCCACCCCGATGATCAGCAGGTCCAGCGCGATGCGATATCACATGAATGCTGCAATCCAGACTCCTTACGTACGACAGCATCCGCCGCATCCGCAGGAGCGACGACACGGCCGCAGCCACGAATGCCAGCGCTGGGTCTGTCGAAGTGGCTCGGCGAGGGATCCGGTCCCGGCGATCGAGAAGACCGATGGCGTAACGGCTGGGAGCTAGAGCGCCCAGCCAACCACAAAGTCCGGGACCGCCAGCCCCCTGTGCTAGCTTCCACCCCAGCCCAATGCAAGTTGCTGAGGTCAGGAGGTGCACGTGGCTCGGAGGGCCGATATCTGGCGAGTCGCGTCCTCCGCCGCGGTGGCGTGCCTCGCCACCGCCCTCATCCCGTTGGCCCTCTCCGCCCTCGCCTCTCTGTCCCTCGACCGAGCGGCTAACACCGCGCCGCTGACAACGTGGGCGCTCTCCCCCCTCCCCACCCGCTGGTGGTCCACCGTCACCAGCCCGCCGACGCTCATCCTCTCGCTCCTCCTCGTCACGGCAATCGTGGCCTGGTGGGCCTGGATCTCCGGCCACCTCATGCGCCCGCGCACCGGCCGCACCGGCGTCGTCGCCGGCATCCCGCAAACCGCGGGCCGCGGCGAGCATGGCACCTCGAACCTCATGGACCCCGCAGCGCTCGAAGCCTCGGCGGTCACCTGGTCGCCCGGCACGACCCCGGATCCCGGCGTCTCCGGCTTCGTGATCGGCGCCACCCCGGCCGAGCGTGGCCGCAAAGAGACCTACTACCTCTCGGGCTCGGAGGGCCACGTGCTCGTGATCGGCTCCACCGGCTCGGGCAAGACGCGACGGATCGTGCTGCCGAGCATCTACGCGCTCGGCGAACTCGGCGAGTCGATGGTGATTCCGGACCCCAAAGGCGAGCTCTACCTCACCACCTGCGAGCACCTCAAGGCCAATGGCTACCGCGTCGACACGCTAGACCTGAGGGATCCATCGCGGTCCGTCCAGTGGTCGCCGCTGGACCTGATCGTCGACTTGATCTGGTCGGCTGAGATCGCACACGCCGAGGACATGGCGCACGAGCTCGCCAAGACGATCGTCTCGGCACAGCTCGGCGGGCATGGCGGCAATGAGGCGTTCTGGAAC
>JAJZRZ010000060.1:0-4089 GCA_021850085.1 Actinomycetes bacterium
TTACGGCTTTTCGAGCATGATTGTATTGCATCCCTGAGCGCGATGGCGCAATCGAGAGCGATCCGGGGATGATCGGGAAGAAATTCCGGAATTCCAAAAACCGCCATGTGACCTCCTCGATCCCAACCCGGCGGTGCGTCGAGCCGGGTGAACGTCCGCCAGCTTACCACCATAGCTATACCCGTGCCACGCCCTCCCGCCGCGACAGGTAGTAAAGCGTATGCAAGAGTTCTTGCACGGGATCGGTGTTGTGCAGCGTCACTTCGCCAGGAACACGCACGATCACGGGCGTGTAGTTCAGGATTATGCGCACACCGGCGGCCACAAGCTGGTCCGCCACCTCCTGTGCGGCCTCCGGCGGCACCGCGATGATGCCGATCCGTATCCCCTGCTCATGAAGCGTGGTGGCGAGCTCAACGGCGGGCTGCACGGCGATCTCGCCGATCCTGGTGCCGACCTTGGCCGGATCGCTGTCGAAGATGGCGGTCACGACGAACCCGTGCTGCAGCAGTCCGTTGTAGCCGGCGATCGCCGAGCCGAGGTTGCCCGCTCCCACCAGCGCGAGCCGGTGGACATGGTCGGCCCCGAGGATCCGCTGGATGCGCTCGACCAAAGTGGCGATGTCGTACCCGACGCCGCGCTTGCCGAACGAACCGAAGTGCGTCAGATCGCGCCTGATCTGGGCCGGATTCACCGAGGTGAGCTCTCCGAGCCGCGCCGAGGACACCGTGAGGACATCGTCGCCGCGGAGCTGGATGAGTACGTTCAGGTACGCGGGCAGGCGCTCGATGACACCCTCAGGGATGCGCTCGGTCACCTCAGTCGCCCGCCTCATGTCGCGATATACCGTACGCCGACATGGTAACAGCCAGTTACAAAGTGACACAAGCCCGGTCCGACACGCCATGTGGTGCCCACCTGGGTCAGGCGTGCTGCGCGGATTCGTTGATGAAGCGGATGACGTCAGCTCGCGTGACGATGCCCGCGAGGCGGCGGTCCTCCACCACCAGCACCGCACCGGGTCCGTCAGGCTCTAAGCGGCCGAGCACGCTATCCACCGAGGCGTCCGGCGAGGCGACGATCGACGCAAGGTCCAAGGCCGCGACCTCGCCCGCCGTCGTGGAACGCCAGCGCTCCCGCGGCACCTGGTTGACCCGGGACAAGTCGATCAGTCCGATGACCTTTCCATCCGTGACCACCGGATATCGCGTGTGCCTGCCGCCGAGGAAGTAGGAGTGCGCCATCTCCTCAAGCGAAACGTCGCTCGGCGCGAGGACCGCAGGCGTGGACATGATCCGTCGCAGCGGCACCTCGGCCAAGGTTACGCGGAGCTGCTGCTGCTGGTAGGCCACCGATGACATGTTCGAGAGGAACCAACCCATGACCGCGAACCACACCAGGTCGAAGGTGCCCCGCAGAACGCCGAAGACCGCGACCGCGATCAGCAGACCGCCGATCGCCTGCCCCAACCTGCTCGCCCAGCGCGTGGCCTTGAGCAGGTTCTTCGTGATCGCCCACAGGATCGCCCGCAAGACGCGTCCTCCGTCAAGCGGAAAGCCCGGCAGGAGGTTGAATGCCGCAAGGGCGATGTTGATGAGCCCGAGGTACTCGAACGGAAGCCACAGTGGTGGTGCGGCGCCGGCAGCGATGAGCAGCGTCCTCGCGCCGAGCGAAGTCACGCCGATCAACACGCTCGTGGCCGGACCCGCCACCGCGAGCAGGAACTCGTGCCCGGGGCTCCGCGGCTCCTCCTCCATCTGCGACACACCGCCGAACAGGAAGAGCGTGACCTTGGAAATCTTCAGACCCCCGGCACGGGCCACAAGCGAATGGGCAAGCTCGTGCAAGACCAGCGATACGAAGAACGCAAGGGAGGTCACAAGGCCGAGCACTACGTACACCGCTGGCGCGGCGTCGGGATACGCGGACGGGAAATAGCTCAGCGTCAGCGACGAAGAGACGAGCACGAAGACCAGCAGCCAGCTGGCATCGACCTCGAGGGGGATGCCGAACGGACGTCCCAACCGTACCGATGGCAGTCCGAACATCTCTCACCTCATCGGTGCGCTGCGGCTAGAACGAGGCCCCTTCAAGCGCGGTCGCGCACACGCAAGCCCGCTCGGCGGGCAGGGCGGGGATCATCGAGAACAGCAGGTCCTTCACCTTTTGGTTGTTCTCGGAGAACACCCGCACCACCTCCTCGTTCGTGACTGGTTCGGCGCCCTCCGCCCCCGCGTCATGATCCGTGATCAGGGAGATGTTGCAGTAGCATATCTCGAGCTCCCGCGCGAGGTACGACTCCGGGTACTGCGTCATGTTGATGACCTCCCAGCCCTGCGAGGCGAACCAACGAGACTCCGAACGCGTCGAGAAGCGCGGGCCCTGGATGACCACGACCGTACCGCTGTCGTGCACGGTGATACCCAATCCCCGCGCCGCGTTGACGGCGACTGCACGCATGGCCGGGCAGTACGGGTCGGCGGACGAGACGTGGGTGGTGGTGGGTCCATCGTAGAAGGTGTCCTTGCGTCCCCAGGTCCTGTCCACGAACTGGTCGCAGATAACGAAGTCACCTGGCTTGACATGCGCCTGCAGTGACCCGCACGCGTTTGGCCCGATGATCCTGCGTACGCCGAGCGCCTTCATCGCCCACACGTTCGCGCGGTAGTTGATCATGTGCGGCGGAAACTGGTGCTGCATCCCGTGTCGAGGAAGAAAGGCAACGGTACGGCCTGCGATCTCGCCGACCATCACGGAGCTCGAGGGGGCGCCGTACGGTGTGTCCACCCTGACCTCGGTGGGGCTCTCCATCAGCGAGTAGAAGCCGCTGCCGCCGAACACGCCTATCTCGACCTGAGGAAGGGACATCGCTCACTCCTTGCTCGACGAGGACTCACCCCGTCACCGCGGGCATTGAAGCATTGTAGCTCAAGGGCTCTTCTACGCGCTCCGGGCGTAGCGACCGCCCTCACGCGCCGGGGCCTCCCGGTCGTCCTCCGCCGCACGCGGTGCCCACAGCGGCCGACGGAACAGGTTGGCCGCATCGGTCCAGCTCTCTTCCACCAGCGTCGCCGCTGCCGCCGCCGCGATGAACCCCGTGGTCTTGGCGTCTAGGTTGTCGGCGTGGTGGAGGACGAGCGCTTCGAGCATGCAGGGCCGCTTCGGCGATCCCCATTCGAGCTCGCCGTGATGCGACAGCAGGATGTGGGAGAGGCGCGTTGCGAGCTCCGCGGGCACAGTGTCTCCGAGCCGCTCGATCACGCTCCTTACACGCCGTTCGCCGAGCAGCAGGTGCCCGATCATCCTGCCTTCATCGGTGTATCCGATGTGCGTGGTGTACTCGAGCTCATCGACCTTGCCGACATCGTGCAGCAGCGCAGCGGCGACAAGAAGGTCCCTGTCCACGTGAGGATAGATCTCGGACAGCCTGACACACAAGGTGGCGACGCTGACCGTGTGCTCCATAAGCCCGCCGAGGTAGGAGTGATGGTATGTCTGGGATGCCGGGCACGTGCGGAAGGCATCGATGAATCCCGTCTCGCCGAACAGCGATCGGAGCAGCGCGCGGAGCGCGGGCACCGTGACCGACCCGACGAGCGCGCGCAGTTCGCTCAGCAACTCGTCGGGATCGCGGGTGCCGGAGGGAAGGATATCGGCGGGGTCGTAGTGGGCCGCAGGTCTGAGGCTGTCCACCGAAACACGCATCGCACCACGGAAGGAGGTCACCATCCCCCTCACCACGACGATCGACCCCACGGGGACGGCAGCGGCGTCACGATCGGGACGGAACATCACACCGCCGATCCTGCCGGTGCGATCTGCAAGCTCAAGCGTGAGATAGGCCTCGCCCGTGCGGGCGGCGCGCATCTCCTTCGCCCGCAGGGCGAAGGAGGCGTCCACGCGGTCCCCCGCGACGAGCGACTCAACGAACGACCGGTCCATCGGACACCTCCGTGCCACTTCATGCTTCTCGGGTGAGAAACACGGTACACAGAGACTCTGACACCGGAATCTCAGCGGACGGAGCGGACGCGAGTGACCGTTCCCGGCTCGATCCCGTATCGCTCGGCAGCGCTGCCGAGGTTGACG
>JAJZRZ010000060.1:4099-8969 GCA_021850085.1 Actinomycetes bacterium
AGCCGGAGGAGTCGATCAGCGCGACGGTCTCGCCTTCCGCCACGTCGGAAAAGGTGCGACCGAACGGGACCTCGATCCTGGAATGCCCTATCACGATCTCGACACGGCCTGCGTCGAGCCCGCGACTCCTCGCTTCTTCAGCCGAGATCGCGATCCGCATCGAACCGAACCGATCAGCGTCGATGACCTCGGCCACCAAAACATCTCCTTCGATGCGGCTCAACGAGAATGGCGGTGGCGCCAACGACGCGGAGTCGACCTCAGAGCCGACGGCCTTCACCTCGACCCCGCACGCAATAAGCGCCGCCGCGCGCGCCAGCACGTCGCGGGCATGGAAGGTCGCGAGCGGTGCGTGAAAGTCGAGGCTGGCCGGCTCGATCGAGTATGCGGCCGCGATTCCACCGCCGCGCCAGGTCGAAGGGATGAGCACACCGTTGTCGGGTCCGACCAGCACCGTGCCCCGCCCGGTCACCACCACGAGATCCCGCCGCCCGCCGCCCACGCCAGGATCGGCGACAACGAGATGCAGCGCCTCGGGGAGCTGCCATGCTCCTGCAGCGGCGACCGCGGCCGCCTTCCTGATGTCGAACGGCGGAATATCGTGCGCGAGATCGACGACTCGCACCTGGGGGCACGCCCGGTAGATCACCGCATGGCACACCCCCACCCAGGCGTCGCTCGTCCCGAAGTCGGACGTGAAGCAGATTATCGAGTGCATACGCCCCTTTCCCGTCGCGCCCGCAGGCTGGTATGGTCGAGACAAGACGACTTCCGGAGGTGCCATGCTTCGCCGATTGGCGCTACTGCTGCTGCTGATCTTCGTTTTGGCGCTGACCGGTGCCTGCGCGACGCGCGCGCACCTTCAGTTTATACCCGAGGGCGGTACGTACACCGCTGAGTCGCTACCCGTGGCGCTGGAGACGTCGGATGCAGGACCGACGGCGAAGATCGCGACCGGGGATGCTTCCGCTGTTCGCCAACAGGTGCTCGCGGACCTGCGCACGAACGGCGACGAAGCAGGAGTCCTGGCCGACGTTCTCACCGCTGAGTTCCCCCCAGGTGTTGCGGCCGTTCCCTACACCGTCGAGAAGGGTGCGTACGAAGGAGAGCCCGCCTGGATCGTGTTCGAGGCCTGGGGCGAACCGGGTGGAGCCCTATCCTATCGTCGCATCTGGGTGTTCGCAGATGCCGACAAAGCCGTGATGGCTGCGCACTCGGTCCGCTGAGCCGCACCACCCTCACCCAAGATCCGGCGCGCTTCAGCCGCAGCCCGATCCGCCGTCCACCCCGCTGCGCGCAGATCCGCCTCTATGGCCGCTGCCACAAGTCGCCTGCGTACGCTGGCCGATCGACCATCGGTCGCCCTCATCAGGCGCCGCCTCACCACGGCCTCGAAGTACGCGACGATACGAGATCGCTCGGAGTCGCTCAGGACTCGAAACCCCCATGCGTTGAAGCGCGCCTCAGTGGCCTTGACGGCCTCGGCGCAATGGACGGAGGACCCGGACCGCCGCTCCCATCGCGACGCCGCTTCGGCGACGACGTCGCCGAGCGCCGGTCCCGGCGTGCTGATGAGAGTGAGCTGAACCATCCTCGGCCTCCTTCGAACGCGTGTTCGCAAGGAGCGTAGAGCACCGGTCTGACATCAGCCTCGCTTCACCGAACTCCCTCGGCCAGGGATCGCAACCAGGCCGCCGCAGCGAGCTCGACGAACGTGAGTCCCAAAGCGACAAGCAGCGCCGGAATCGCATCCCGCAGACTGACGGCCCTGCGCTCGAAGAACGGCACCAGTCCGACGAACACGAGGTTTACAGCGCTGAAGGTGACGAGTATGGCGAGCACGAGAAGGATGGGGTAGATGACGCCCACAAGCGGTAGAAGCCATCGCGCAAGCACGAAGCTGGCGCCGAGCCCTCCGAGCCAAACGAGGATCTGCGGCAGACCCTCTGGTACCCGCCCGTGGCCGGATGTCGCCCAGATCTGACTGTTGAGCATGGGCAACGTAAGCGTCGAAAGGCCCCACCCCGTCATCAACCCCGTGATGAGGCGGATGTCGTTGGTGGTCTGCCGCAGGCCCGCATACGATGTCACGCCATCGAACCCCATGGCCGCGATGAACAGGCCCACGATCGCCAGCACTGGCCAGCGGGGCAGATCGATCGGCTTGGCTCCTCTCGCGAACACCGACAGCACGAGGAGGCCGAGCGCGAAGCCGACATAGATTCCCGTGTCGCGAGCGCAGACGGGCAGCTGATAGCCACCGGCGAACAGGGACCGTTCCGGTAGCTGGTGGCACAGGCCGAAGCCGATGAGCTGGAACAGCCGCTCCATCATGTCTCTTTCTCACCAGACGCTGACAGGCCGGTTCCCCGGCCTGTCAGACACGTGACGATGGTCGGGATGGCGGGATTCGAACCCACGACCTCTGCGTCCCGAACGCAGCGCTCTACCAAGCTGAGCCACATCCCGTAGAGCCGCAATGATACATGGTCGTCTCCGGGAGAGCAAAAGGCTCTTCACGCGGGCCGGGGCGCGTCTCCATGTCGTCGATGCGGCGACGAAAGGGCCCGGCCGTTTTCCGGCCGGGCCCTCCTTCACTCGGTGGCTAGCGGTACTCCCGCTACAGTCTCACGTGACAGTATGCGCAGGACGTGTACTCGTGACACTCGAAGCACGGCTGCGCGCCATCTCTCTTGACGATGGCCGGATGGAACGTGCGCCAAGGCTGATCGGCGACAGCACCAGGGTGGTGGCAGTTGTCGCAGAAGATCTGCTGCCTGTGGCAGTTCGTGCATACCGCACGGGCCGTGCCGGCCTGCAGATCCTTCTGGTGGCCCTCGTCGTAGCCGCTCGGGTGCGGCATCTCGAGTTGATGGCAGCTCTGGCAGAAGACAGCCTTCACACCTCCGTCGCCGTGGCAGTAATCGCACGAGTCTGTTGCCGCCTTGTACGCCACTTGGTGCTGGGCAGGCTGGTCGACAGCGACCCGGCGGGTCCAGTCGCCCACGCCATGCGATGACGGGAGCGCCTTCAAGTTCACATGGCAGTCCACGCAGAATTGCTTGTCCTGATGGCACGACTCGAAGCATGGCTGGGCGCCATCAGCAGCCACGGTTACCGTATGCTGGCGCTGCCACGGCGTGGTTTCGACCGCACCTTTGTGGTGGCAGGTCGAGCACAGTTCTTGCTGCCGATGACAGTTGGCGCAGATCTGCGGGGTGTTGCGGCCCGAGACGTGATTGGCCCTGAACTGGTCGGGGTGCGGCATCTCAATCTGATGGCAATTGGAGCAGAACGTGGCGCCGATCCCGCCAGGTCCGTGACAGACGTCACAACTTTCAACCGATTGGGCGGCCAGCAACGCGTGTGCGGCAGTGGCTGCCGCAGGCGTATCGGGGTACGCCGTCACCGTGAGCCCGCCGTGGAGCCAATCGCCGGCCTTGTGAGACGTCGGCAGCGGCTTCAGGTTGGTGTGGCAGTCCACGCAGAACTGCTGTTCGTGGCATGCGCTGAGGCACCCTGCGACACCTTTGTCGACAACTGTCGACGCGTGCTGGGTCTGCCACGGAATGGCTGGATCGAAGACCCAGTCCACCTCGATGCCATGGTGGCAGCTGGCGCAGAAGAAAGTCGTCGACTGGACGTGGCAGAACTCGCACTTGTCGATGGAGGTGGCGGCTAGCTCGGGGTGCGTCTTGGCCTTGAACTCCTCAGGGTGCGGCATCTCCATGCCATGACAGCTCAAACAGAAGCTCTGCTCCACGTGGCAGGTCTGGCAGTAGTCCACATCCTGGACGGCCACGAGGTGCAGGGTGTGGTCGTCCGAGCCCGGAGCGTAGTCGGTGCCTTGCTCGACCGCGCCGGAACCGGTGGCGTCCTCGCTCTCCTCATCCTCCTCGGAGCCATACACGTACGGGCGGATGATGTTCTCCGCCGGACGGCCGGTGACGTGGTCGACCTCCATCATGGCGAGATCGGCATGGCCCTTGGGATAGAAGCCGTCCGTCTTGTGGTTCGACGGCTTGAGGTCGAAGTCGGCCGGGTGACACGCCGAGCAGGCGCCCGGCGCCTCGAACTCCTCACCGGAAGGCGAGTCGCCAGTGAGCGTGTGACACCGGAAGCACGCGGTCATGGTCATGAAGTCCGCATGCCGAGCGGTCGGCTCTCCAGTATCGGGACGCTTGGCGATGAGCTCTATGCCTTCCTCGGGATGCGCTACCCGGTTGTGGCATGCCGTGCAGTGGACCTTGTTCTCCGAGTGGACCTCGTGGTCGATGATGATGCCTGGGCTCGGCGTGACTTCACGCTTGTCCATGTTGTGGCACTGCGTGCACTGTTCCTCGCCCATATGGTAGTAGTCCAGGGCCAGGTGGCTCACAGGGTTCAGCGGCACGCTATAGGTCTTGGTCGCGAGTTCCCAACCACCGACTATGCCAGCGTGGGCCTTGTGATAAAGGAAGGTTATCGGGTCCGCGTTGACAGGCAGGTGGCAGGAGGTGCAGGCGATCATGCTGTGGCTGCTCTGGTCGTAGGCCACCACTGCGTCCTTCTGGACCGAATGGCAGAACGTACCGCAGAACCAGTAGCCCGATGTCACGCCGATGGCGGCGATGACGAACACGACGAGCGACATCAGTGCGACGCCCGTCCAGATCAGGAACCGGGGCCGTTTCACCGGATTCTTGAACCCGGCTACCAGACCGGTAAGCGGATTCTTCGCCATACGCATTCTCCTCGCTCGTGTCCCAGGGCCAACACAAGAACAACACCTATGAGACAGCCCCCTCGGCCATCCCTGCAAACGATAGCCGAACACGACCTTAACGGACAATACACACTCCGTGTGTCGAGATCCGCTTGCAGGGGACTA
>JAJZRZ010000061.1 GCA_021850085.1 Actinomycetes bacterium
CCCTTTGATCCGACCCGCACGCTCGTAGATGGTCGAGAGGTCGGTGTACATGTAGCCGGGGTAGCCGCGGCGGCCCGGCACCTCTTCACGCGCGGTCGACACCTCGCGCAGCGCCTCGCAATAGTTCGTCATGTCGGAGAGGATGACGAGGACCTGGAGGTCCTTCTCGAACGCCAGGTACTCGGCCACCGTGAGCGCGCACTTCGGCGTGAGCAGACGCTCGACCGTCGGGTCGTCGGCGAGGTTCAGGAAGAACACGACCCGCTCGAGGGCGCCAGTGGTCTCGAACTGCGACATGAAGTACGCGGCCTCGCGATGGGTGATGCCCATCGCGCCGAAGACGATCGCGAACTCCTCGCCGGATTTCACGCGCGCCTGACGGATGATCTGCGCGGCTAGCTCGTTGGCCGGGAGACCTGAGCCCGAGAAGATCGGGAGCTTCTGACCGCGCACAAGCGTGTTGAGACCGTCGATGGCGCTGATGCCGGTCTCGATGAAATCGGCCGGCTGCGCGCGGCGGTATGGGTTGATCGGCGCACCGGTGATGTCCAGACGCCGCTCAGGGATGATCGGAGCGCCGCCGTCGATCGGCTTGCCCGTTCCGTTGAGGATCCGCCCGAGCAAGTCGGGCGCAACGTCGATCTTGGCGACCTCTTCAAGGAACCTCACTCTGGTGGCATCGACATCTATGCCCTGCGTGCCCTCGAACACTTGGATGACCGCGACCGTCCCGGACACCTCGAGCACTTGCCCGCTCCGCTCGCAGCCGTCAGGCATGAGTACGGCCACCATCTCGTTGTACGCCACGCCGTGGACGTTCTCCACGAAGATCAGAGGACCTGTGACATAGGTGAGGGTCCGGTACTCGGTGGAGAGCAGCGGATGGTCGAGTGTCGCATCCACGGTCATCTACAGCACCTCGATTCCAGCGATCTGCTCGCTGATCTGCTGGACCAGCTCGGGCATCCGCGCGAGCGCCTGGTCGTGCGGTGTCGTCTTGAGGGTCGAGATCTCGTCTCGCGAGGGCAACTGCATCACCTGACGCAGCGACACACCGCGCGACATCGCCTGCGTGGCGGCGTCGCTGAAGGCAAGTATCGTCTTCAGGATCCAGTACGCCTTCTGCGGAGGGCAGTAGGCGTCGACGGCGTCGAACGCGAACTGCTGCAAGAAGTCCTCGCGGATCATACGCGCGACCTCGAGGATGATCTTCTCGGTCTCCGGCAGCGCGTCGGGACCGACCAGCTGCACGATCTCTTGGAGTTCCGTCTCCTTCTGGAGAATGAACATGGCGCGCTCGCGTACAGCGCGCCAGTCGTCTGCCACCTCGCTCTCGAACCAGCCCTGCACCTGGCTGAGGTACAGGGTGTAGGACTTGGTCCACGAGATGGCCGGGAAGTGACGGCGATGGGCGAGCGATGTGTCGAGAGCCCAGAAGGCGCCGGTCACGCGGAGTGAGTTCTGCGTCATCGGCTCGGACATATCGCCGCCGGGCGGCGAAACAGCACCGACCATGGTCACGGAGCCGACTATGCGGTCGCCATCGCCGCCGAGCGCCTCGACGCGGCCTGCGCGCTCGTAGAAGCTCGCCAGTCTGGTGGCGAGGTAGGCTGGGTAACCTTCCTCTCCCGGCATCTCTTCAAGCCGGCCCGATACCTCGCGCAGCGCCTCGCCCCAGCGAGACGTGGAGTCCGCCATCATCGCGACGCTGTAGCCCATGTCGCGGTAGTACTCGGCCAGCGTGACGCCCGTGTAGATGGAGGCCTCACGCGCGGCCACCGGCATGTTGGATGTGTTGGCGACCAGCACGGTCCGGTCCATGAGCTTCTGGCCCGTTCGTGGGTCGTCGAGCTCCGGGAACTCGGCGAGCACCTCGGTCATCTCGTTGCCGCGCTCGCCGCACCCCACGTAGACGATGATGTCCACGTCGGCCCACTTTGCAAGCGACTGCTGTGTGACCGTCTTGCCCGTCCCGAATCCGCCAGGGATGATCGCGTTGCCGCCGAGGGCGACCGGAAAGAACGTGTCGAGGATGCGCATGCCCGTCATGAACGGGGTCGTGGGGTCGAGCTTGCGCTTGTAGGGCCTGCCATAGCGCACCGGCCACCAATGACTCATCGTCAGCTCGGTACCGTTGTCGAGGACCGCGACGACCTCGTCCACCGTGTATGAGCCGGCCGGCGCCAGTCTCACTATCGTCCCGCTCACGTTCGGCGGGACCATGATACGGTGCAGCACGGTGGCCCCTTCGGGCGTCGTGCCGATCACGTCCCCGCCGCAGACCGCTTGGCCGGGCTGAGCCACCGGCGTGTAGGCCCACAGCTTCTCGCCATCGAGTGCGCGCGCCACGGTGCCGCGGGCTATGAAGTCGCTTCCGGTGTCCTGCGCGATGACCGGCAGCGGGCGCTGGATGCCGTCGTAGATCGACGACAACAGGCCGGGGCCAAGTTCGAGCATCAGCGCACCCTCGGTCGACTCGACCGGCTCGCCGATGTACAGGCCTGACGTGTCCTCGTAGACCTGGATCGTGACGAAATCGCCCTCAAGCCTGATGACCTCGCCCATCAGGCCGGCATCACCGACCCTGACGACGTCGTACATCTTTGTCCCCGTCATGCCCTCGGCAACGACCACGGGACCGGTGATCTTTGAAAGCGTTCCGACAATCATCAGCCTCGCCTCAGCGTAATGTCGAATCCGATTGCCCGTCGTATCAGGCGCGATAGATACGCCCGATGATCCTCCTCGGTTGCGAGCTTTTCGCGTATCGGCAATGAGATGACGATCGGCCGATACGACTGATTGATCTTCTGCTGCGTGCGTTCGTCGACCTCGGCCAAGAACGCCTCGTTCACGGCCACGATGCCGCTTTCGTCGTCGTCGATCAGCTCGGACAAGCGGCGCCTGGCATCGTCGGGACCATCGGCGACCACGACGTTCACTCCCGCAAGCCCGAACCCGTCCGCGGTGTCATGGTCGGTGAGGACGATGAGTCTATACAACGATGAGCTCCTCCCTCATGCGCTGCACCGGCATGCCGACGGACACGCCCTTCACCACGATCCGCAGGTTCGTCACCTCGTTGGCTTTCATCCACAGGTAGCCGATGGCAAGGCCGATCCCCAGCGGATCCCCCTTGCCCGAGACGAACGCCTTTCGGAACAGGTAGTTTTCGAGCGCGCGCTCGAAAACAGAAACGGAACCCTTCTCGATGTACAGATACGCGACCTGCTCGATCTGTCTGCCGAATGGCGTCTTCTTGATCCGGTTGAAGATCTCGTCCACATCCGACTTGCTCGCCAGGTCCATGAAGAGATCGAAGTCCACAACGGTGCCGCCGGGCACGAAGAACCGCGAAGCGTCTGTGTCGCTCAGATCCGAGTTCAGAAGCCTGATGCATGTCAGAAGGTTCATCGTGTCGACCTGCACCGCGAGGAATTCGCGCGCAAGACGCATATTGGGACCTCTGCCGCTCAGACGCTTAGCCGCCCACTCGTAGTAGTAGCGGTCGAGTGCCAGCTCCAGCAGCGAGAGGTCCTGGGTCTGCAGGTACTCCGAGAGGACGCTGCGCAGCGGCATCGCGTAGGGCAGTCCCCATGTGGACAGCGTATCAACCACAGCCTTCACGTCCGCCTGACGTGCCAGCTCCTCCGCGTCGGCCTGTGTCAGCTGCCCGACGGCCATCAGGCTGTTGGCGAT
The DNA here is from genome assembly GCA_021850085.1 of Actinomycetes bacterium. GTDB lineage: Bacteria > Actinomycetota > Coriobacteriia > Anaerosomatales > Anaerosomataceae > UBA6100. The sequence continues at coordinate 3,700 of JAJZRZ010000061.1, forward strand.
CTCTTCCTCCGAGAGAGACATGTGCTTCCCACGGATGACCGTCTTGACGTTGAACAGATCCCAGCGCCCCAGAAGCGCGGTGATCAATGAATGTGCCTCGATGTTCGTGAGTTCGAGGACCGTTCGGAAAGTGCGGGTCATGTTGTCCCGGAGCGCCTCATCGACCTGGGTCGCGGTCCGTCCGTGGAGGATACGGTTCTCGAGATCGTGGCCGTACCCGGTCTGCAGGATCTTCTGGATCACGACGGCGATGTCCTTCGACGCCATGAGGTCCTCGAAGAACGCGTGCTTCAGCAAGCGTGACCGCATGCCGCGCAATCGAGCGTTCGTATACCCGTAGTCCCTGCCGGGCGGCCGATACTTCGTGACGGTAACTGCCTGGCGAGCGCTCATGAACTCAGGACCTCAGCGACCTTCGCGCCGGCAAGCCCGCGAACCTTGTCCAACCGGCTTTCGAACGTGTTCCTCCGGACGACGCGACCCCCGTTCATGGCCACCACGAGCCCGCCGATCGACTCGAGGGTGGGCGAGAGCGTGCACGTCACCTTGAGGTCGGCGACCACCTTGGCCGCCAGCCCTGCGTCCTCGGGTGCCACCAACAGTTCGCACTCCCCCGACGTGCCCGCGAGGGCCTCCCGCGCCAGCGCCGCGAAGACACGCTCGTACTCCTTCGTCCCCCGAAGCCCAGCAAGACGGTGGGTGGCCTCCTCGAAGACCGCATCGACAGCGCTGTCACGGACGGCCGCTTGGTCACGCCGGACCTGTAGCCGGGCAGCGTTCATGGCTTTGGCCGCTTTCATCCGCACGGCCTCCTCGGCCGCAGCGATCCTGGTCCGGGTGATCCGCTCCGCCTCGTCTCGAGCTTCATGCTCCAGCGTATCCGCCTGCACAGTGGCTGCGTGCAGGATCTGGTTCACCTCACTGTCCGCCTGCTCCTCGAGCGCCTTGAAGATGTCTTCGATCGCCATCCGTCAGTCCTTCCATGAGCCGATACCCGTCGACCGCAACGCGTCAGGCGGTACCGAGCATGAATGCGATGACGAATCCCAGCAGGACGATGATCTCGGGGAGAGCCTGCAAGACGATGATGTTCGTCGCGGCCTCGGGACGCTCGGCAAGCGTGCCTGCGCCTGCGGCGCCGATCTTCGATTGAGCGTAGCCCGCGGAGAAAGCGGCTACGGCCATCGAGATGCCAGCGGCGGCATAACGAGCCACAGCGGCACGCCAGTCCTCAGCTGCCCCCGGGGCGACTTCCTCGGCGAGCGCGATCGCCGGGACTACCATGGCGGTCAGGAATGCACTCCCGAACACCATTCTTGCGAGCCTGTTCTTGATCATGCGTTCTTTTCACCTCCGGTCTTGTGGAACGGCCTGTATTCTTCCTTGCCCGCCTCATAGAACTTCCCGAAGAACTCCAAGAAGTTGAGACGCAGGGCGTGGATGTTCGGCGTGAACGCCGCCAGAACCAGGTGGAGCCCGTGCATCAGCACCATTACGATGATGCCGACGGCCGGCGGCATGGCCTTCGACATCTCATTGATGGCGCTCGCGAAGATCGCCCCGGAAAGCCCAACCGCCATGACACGGATGTAGCTGGCGATGTGGGAGACGGTCTCAAGGATCTCGATGAAACCCAGGATCTGGCCGAAGATGAGGACCATGAACACCCCGGCCACGAGCACGCCGGCCCCCAGCATCTGCATCGGGGGGGAGATACTGGCATCACCGAGCAGGATCATGGCCATGATCCAGATGATCAGGCCGACGACCATGCTGGCAAGTCCGCCCTTCACGTAGGCGTGCTTCCTGTGCTTCGTCCTGACCGCGTTGACCACGCCGAGGATCAGGCCGAACAGGATCTGGAGCACCCCGAGGACAAGGGCTCCGATCATGAGCGGCTGCACGTCGACCTCACGGTTGTACGGCAGCGTCACCCCGAACACCTCGATCGGGATGATCCAGCCCAAACCGTGCGAGCCCACAAGATTGCCGAAGACCTCACCGTAGAGCAGGCCGAACAAGATCGCGGAGGTGGCGGCGGGTCCGAAAATGCCGGTGGCGAGCTGGACAGCCGGCTTGTCCTTGAACTTGAAGCGCATCCACAGGACCGCTGCGAGCATGATGGCGCCGTAGCCCACGTCGCCCACGATCATGCCGAAGATGAGCGGATACGTGAACGCGAGGACGATGGTGGGATCGAAGGTGCCGTAGGCGGGTTTCCCGCCCATCAGGTAGCCTATGAGTCCCTCGTACGGAGCCGCGAACTTCGGATTCCTGAGCGCGACCGGGGTTTCCTCGAAGTCGCGCTCGTCGATCTCGAGCTGGTTGGCGATGACGTCGGGTCCGAATGCGCCGTTGATCACCCGGCGGAACTCCTTCACGCCGTCGGCGGGGAGCCAGCCCGTGATGACGAACGCATACTCCGTCTGACCGAACTTCGGGATGGCTGCGGTTTCGTCGATCTTGTCCACGAGGACATCACGGATCGTCGTGAGCTTCATGTACCAGGTGTTGGACATGGCCGCGAGTTCCGCCCTGACCTTCTCCAGTTGGGCCGGCAGATCCTTCCGGCGCTGCCGCAGCTGTTCGTAGGCCACGTCGAAGGGCATGTCCTGGAACTCGGAGGGCAGCCGCACCTGGTTGACGTTCTCCATGGCGAGGAACTTGTGGACGGCCTCGGAGTACTTCTTCCCGAACACCATGATGACGGCGGTGGTCTCATCGTCCACGTCTGTGGAGACGATCTCGCACTGGCTGTTCGTCATGGTGTCGAGTTCCCTCTTCAGGCCCTCGAGTGCGCCCTTGTAGCGCCGCTCCACGAGAAGCGCCACCGAATCGTAGGCGCCTGTGGTGACGATCTGCTTGGCGAGCGGCTGGATCTTCTGGAGGATCGGCTCGTAGCGAGCGAGCAACCCGATCTCGGCTTCCATCGAGAACTGCGCCTGCGCGAGGCTGGAGGTGCGGTCTTCGACTTGGTCTATCACCGCGCCGACCTCGGCGGCGAGCTCCTTGGCATCGAGCTGCCACAGCTTGAGGTAGTGCTTCTGGCGGGCGACCTCATCGACTGAGGCGGATGGGAGGTGGAGCGCCTTGATGATGGACCGCAGGCGGATCAGCAGCTCCTCCATGCGCTCCTGTTCGGCGAGCTGGTTTTCAACGATCTCCATCTGATCGAGCGGGAGCTCACCTGAACTGATCCGCTTCGAGAGATCCTCGATGTGCAGTGTGCCCATCTCGTGGAGGAGCCTGACCACGTCGAAGAAGCGGTTCTTCGGGCCGATCAGCTCCATCCTTGCCATTGGGACCAACATCGCAGACCCTCCCCCCGCCGACGCGCGACTCCAAGAACCCGTGCGAGCGTCAGGCCGTGGTCACGAGCTTTGTGACGAGATCCGCCGCCTCACCCTGTCGCTTCGCCAATCCGTGCTCCAACGCCGCCGTTTCCGCGACGCCCTGCTCCTTTACGTCTTCGATCGACTTCTCGATCTCGGCGTAGACCTTGTCCGCATGCTCCTTCGCCAGACGCTCAGCGTCCGCCTGCGCGTTGCGAACGATCTCGAGGGATCGCTGGCGTGCGTCGCTGATCATCTTGTCGGCTTGGTTGCGCGCGGCGAAGACGCGGCCGGATATCTCCATCTCCTTCTCGCGGATCTGGAACAACGGCGAGTTCGCATCCCGGTGGACCGCCTCAGAGTGGAATCTGATCTCCTCCAGAACCTTCTCGTCCATTCAGCTCTCCTCGTATGGCGTGTGAGTCACACGTTCGAGGTGCCCCCGCCCCGACGCATGCCGCTCCCCTCCCGTCTCCGGGCTGGACATGCGCGCGGGAGCGCTCGCGCGTTCCCGTCTCAGATGGATGTTTCGGCAGTCCCGAGGCCAACTCCTGCAACGTGCCCGGAGAATCTTGGGACTCCGAGCGCCCTAGATGTGACGACGCGAGAGCCGGAGTGCGAATCCGCAGGCGATCTCGTAGTTTATGGTCCCGGCAAGGCCAGCCATATCATCGAGCGTGATCGTCTCGCCGCCTTGGCTCCCCACCAAGACCGCCTCATCCCCTTGACGAACTTCCCCGTCGAGCACTTCGACCATGAGTTGGTCCATGCACACCCGGCCCACCTGGCGACACCTGCGGCCCCCGATGAGCACGGCCATCGTGTTGGAGAGCACTCGGTGCACGCCGTCGGCGTAGCCGAGGGGCAGAGTCGCGATCGTCGTCGGACCTCCCGCATGCCATGTGAACCCGTAGCTGACGCCTTCGCCGAGTCCGATCCGCTTCACGAACGACACGCGCGCCTTGACGCTCATCGCCGGCCGGAGGTCGACAGCGCCGTATGTGGAGCGCTCAGGATGCAGTCCGTACACCGCGATGCCACAGCGGACCATGTCGTGATGGGTCTCCGGATGCAGGATGGTCGCCGCGCTGTTCGCCGCATGCACGAGCGGCGGACGCGCCCACTCGGTCCTGATGTCCTCGATCGCCCGGTCGAAGCGCTCGGCCTGTCGTGCGAACTCCCAGTCACCCGGGACGTCGGCGGTGGCGAAGTGCGTGAAAGCCCCCTCCATCACCAGACCGGGCAGGTCGCGCAACCGCGCCGCCATGTCGCCAGCGTCCTCGGCGCACACGCCGATGCGGTTCATCCCCGTATCGATCTTGAGATGGTAGAGCGCGGGCCTCTCGGCAAGCATCGCCGCTCTGCTCAGCGCCACGGCGAACTCTCGCGTGGCCAGGGTCGTAACGACGTCGTGCCGCAACAGCAGCTCGGCGGCCTCGGCAGGAGGCTCTGACAGCACGTGCAGCGGCCCCCCGACGCCGGCCTCTCGCAGCGAGACAGCCTCGTCCACGGTGGCCACGCCGAGCCGATCCGCACCCGCGGCGATCGCGGCTCGCGCGACATCCACCGCACCGTGCCCGTACCCATCAGCCTTGACGACGGCCATGAAGCGCGTGCCGGGACGGGTGAGCGCCTTCAGCGTGCGGGTGTTGTGCGCGACCGCCCCGAGGTCCACTTCGATCCACGCGTGACGGTGGTACGGCACCGCTAGCCCTCTGCGAGCAGCGAGCGGACGATGTCCGACTTGCTGATGATCC
>JAJZRZ010000062.1 GCA_021850085.1 Actinomycetes bacterium
GAGGCTTCATCCTTTCTCTGACGGCGTCGTCCTTCCTCACGAACGCACGCTACCCAAGGCGCTCACCGACCGCCTGAACCTCACGCGGGCGACCGCCGCGAACCTGAGCCAGGTCTTCAGCCTGTTCTCGGATCCCGCAGGCGAGACCGACGGCATCTTCGCGGCGGCCATCGCCGGGGAGCCGATGCTCACCGCGACCGATGCCGAGGGAGTGGCGAGCAAGGTCTGGGCGATCCGTGACGCCGCCACGATCGAGGCGATCGTCGAGATCCTCCAGGATCGGCAGCTGTTCATCGCTGACGGCCATCATCGGTACACGACCGCCCTCGCGTATCGTGACGAACGCCGCACGCAGGAGGTCCGCCACGTGCTCGACCCGGCGTACGACTTCGCCATGATGATGCTCGTCAACATGGATGACCCGGAACTCCTCGTGCTTCCCACCCACCGGCTCGCCCGTGCTGAGGGACCGTTCGATGCAGCGGCCTTCTGGCGGCACATGGAACGCTACTTCGACCTGCGGGAACCCGAAGGTCACCCCGCAAGCGCGCTTGTCTCGCCCGAGCGCACCACGTTCGTCGTACGCACTGCCGACGGCGCGACCCGCGTCGCCGTCCTGCGCCCCGACGTCGATCCGGCGCGGGTGATCGCGGCCGATCACAGCGACGAGTGGAAACGGCTCGACGTCACGGTGCTGCAGGAGATGGTGCTGCGCCCGGTCTTCGGCATCAGCGCCGAAGACCATGCCTCGCTGGAGCGCCTCTCGTTCGTCAAGGACGCGCATGAGGCTCTCGGAGTCTCGGGTGCCGACGCGGCGTTCATCCTCGCGCCAACAAGGATGGATCAGCTGCGCGCGGTGGCTTTGGCCGGCGAGACGATGCCGCAGAAATCCACGTACTTCTACCCGAAACTGCTCTCAGGGCTGCTCTTTCGATCCCTCGAGTAGCGCTGGGGCGCTCATCGGGACTCGTCCGGCCACGCCCACGCCCTTCACGCCGAGGGACGTCCACCGCGGACACACCGCGCCGAGCCTGCACTCGTCGCACCGCGGGTCTCTCGGCCGGCACCACTGGCGGCCCACCAGCCACGCGGCGAGATCGAGCGTGCCCGGGGAGGCTGGACATGCGGCCTGCGCGGCATCCCGGACCGCGGTCGCGCTGTCCTCGGCGACGAGTCCCGCACGGAGGAAGACCCGGCGGACGTGCACGTCGTAAGCGACGTTCCCGAATTCGGCGCCGGTGAGCGGCACGCCGAAGTGGCGCATCAGGATCTCCACCGTCATGGCGGCTTTCTTCTCACCGATGCCCTGAAAAGCGAGCAGCCGGCGTGTCACGTCTAGGACGTGCGACCCGGACGGCCAGATGGCCGAGGCCGATCCGCCGTACTCGGCGATAAGACGCCGGGCCGCGTCCACGATCCACCCCGGGACGGTGTGGACGAAGCGGTGCAGCGCCGGCGGCATCACGAACGCCGCGGCGACCTCGCCGGTGTCGCGAGCGAGCTTCTGGAGATCGAGGTGGCCAAGCCGCTGCCGCAGGAGATAGGGTGCCGCCCATGCGCGCTCCGCGGGAATGCCCTGCGTGAACAGAACGCCGAGCAGAAAGGCTTCGGGCGACGTGCGGATGAGCGCATCGGCTTCGCGCAGGCCGGTGAAGCTGCCGCCGACCTGCGCGGCGCCCTGACGCGCGAGCTCCTCGCCAAAGCGTCGCAGCGCATCGCCCGCTGGCGTGACACCCCGCATCAGGCTCGCGGACCGCTCGTGAGAAAGAACGCGCAGCGGGTACATGTCTCCTTGGCTGCCGCGGATCGGTCGACCAACGGGTCGAAGATGAGCGCCGGGTCCCCGGTGGGCCGGTGGGCTGACCGATGGCAGGATGCATAGATGCATGACATCGGGCACTGCTCGTGAGCGTCGATCGCATGCGGGCACCTGCCCCGCATCTCGTCGTCGCACCCTCTCTCGGACCAGCAGGCCATCGGTTGCTCCTCGTGTAGCGCCCGGCACGGAGTGCCATTGTATCTCGCTTCCGGCGCCTGCATGAAGTGCTTCTCCGCCCAGCAGGCTCTCCCCTTGGTACGACGCGAACTGGACACGGAGGCCGGCCATGACGCAAGGTGACACCATGACGATGCCAAGCAGCGCCCAGTACCGCACGATCGTCGTTGGAGCCGGCCCTGCCGGCATACTTGCCGCGATCCATGCCGCCCACACAGGCCCGGTACTGCTGGTGGACCAACGCAGCCTCCCTCGTTCGAAGAGCTGCGGCGGCATGCTGCACGAGCTGGCCATCGAGGCGTTGCGCCCATACGGACAAGTGCCCGAGAGCATCGTCGTTTCGCCACGGACCGTCTGGTTCCGCTACCACGACTGGGACCGCGGGATCCGCAAAGTGACCGACGTGAGGTTCCTGAACGTGAGCCGGTCAGGCTTCGACGAGTGGTTGCTGGGCCTGCTGCCCGCGAGGGTGGAAGTGCAGGCTCGCGCCACGCTGACCGCGCTGTCGCAGAGCGCCGAAGGCGTCTCTGCCACTATCAGGACGGCTGACGGAGAGCACGTCGTGGCCGCGGACGTACTCATCGGAGCCGACGGCGCGCGCTCGCAGGTCCGGCGCTGCCTCGGCCTGCGCGACTCGGCAAGCTACGTGACCATCCAGGACTTCGTACGCCTGCGCGGGCCGCTGGAGCCCTACTTCGACTGCATCTACATGCGCTGTATCGGAGAGGACCTGGCTTACTCGTACGTGATCCCGAAAGGTGATGTCGCTGTGATCGGGTCGGTGTTCCATCCGCACACGAAACGAGCCCACGAGAAGCAGGGCCGGATCGTCGAGGAGATGCGCGCGCGGCTCCCGCAACTTGGAGGTCGCGAGGACCGTGAATCCGCCCCAGCGCTGTACCTGCGCTCCCCCGCCGACATCCTGCCCGGCCACGGAAGGGTTCTGCTGGCGGGCGAGGCCGGCGGATTCATGTCGCCCTCGTCAGGCGAGGGCATCTCTTACGCGCTACGCACCGGAAGGGATGCGGGCCTTGCCGCCGCCGGCGAGCCGTCACAGGCCCTCGCCCGATACCTCGCGTCGACAACACGGATGCGCGCCGACCTCGCCCGACGCTTCCGGTGGCTCCCCTTCATGGAGTCTCGAGCGGGCAAGTGCCTCGCCGGGTTCGTTCCGGCGCCTATCGTGAGCAAGGTGACGCAAGGCCTCTGACGAACCGCGTCGCCCGTCGGTGCGCTATCTGCCGCGGCGCCCGTACGACTTGCTCGGCGTCGGATCGACCTGACCCTGGTACTTGCTCCCCAACCCGGGTGATCCGTAGGGACGATCCACGGGCGTCGTCATCCGCATGAACGAGATCTGCCCGATGGGCATTCCCGGCGTGAGCACGATGGGGAGGTTCGCGACGTTCGAGAGCTCGAGTGTCAGCGTGCCGCTCCACCCCGGATCGATGTAGCCCGCGGTGGAGTGGATCAGCAGCCCGAGCCTGCCCAGCGAGGACTTCCCTTCGAGCCTGCCGACGATGTCGGTCGCAAGCGTGATGTGCTCCGTGGTGGCGCCAAGGGCGAACTCGCCCGGATGCAGGACGAACGGCTCCCCCGCGCTCGCCATCACCATGTCCATGAGTCCTTGCTGTTCGACCGAGGGATCGATGTACGGGTAGCGCGAATTGCGGAAGACCTGGAATCTCGCGCCCAGATGTAGGTCGATGCTCGACGGCTGGATGTCGGCGGGGTCGCACGGGTCCACGATGATGCGGCCGTGCGCCATCTCCTCTCGTATCGTCCTGTCCGAAAGAACCATAGCTGTCTGCGCCGCCCCTACGCGCACTTGCTGAAGCCGCATGCACGACACACCGCACAGCCGCTCTCGTGCTCGAGCGCGCCGCCGCACTCAGGGCACGCACCGGCGAGATCGACGAGACCGTCCGTGTTCTTGGAGACGGTCGTGGAGGCGGTGCCTGTCTCGACCCACTCGAGATGATGCTCCATCGCGATGCCCACAGCGTCGGCGCATGACAGGACCTTCCCGCCCTGCGCCCATGCCGGGCTTGGGCAGCGGATCCCCCGGAGATGCTTGAGGATCGCCTGTGGGTCGACACCGGCGCGCAGTGACACGGAGATCATGCGCGAGAGTGCTTCGGACTGGCTGGCGGCGCATCCGCCCGATTTGCCCATCTGTGTGAAGACCTCGCACAGGCCCTGCTCGTCCGAGTTGATGGTGACGTACAGGTTCCCGCAGCCGGTCAGGATCTTCTCTGTACGACCGACAGTGACCGATGGGCGCGGGCGCGGCTCGATCTCCCCATGGCGGGCGGGATCGACCCCGGCGGTCCTGCCGGTCTTGCCGGTTGACAGAACCTGGTTCTCCTTGCTGCCATCGCGGTAGATGGTGACGCCCTTCACGCCCAGGTCGTGCGCCAGGTCGTACACGTGCCGGACGTCGTCCACCGTGGCGTCGTTACCGAAGTTGACGGTTTTGGACACCGCGTTGTCCGTCGACTTCTGGAACGCGGCCTGCATGCGTACATGCCATTCAGGAGCCACTTCATGTGCGGTCACGAAGACACGCTGCACGTCGGCGGGGACCGCATCGATGCCCGCGACCGAGCCGTGCTCGGCGATGAGCGCCATCAGGTCGCGGCTGTAGAAGCCCTGCTTCACCGCAAGGTCCTCGAACAGCGGATTGACCTCGATCAGCCTGTCGTTATCCATGACCGTGCGCACGTACGAAACCGCAAAGAGCGGCTCGATGCCTGAGGAGCAGTTCGCGATGATCGAGAGCGTGCCGGTGGGTGCGATCGTCGTGACGGTCGCGTTGCGCAGCCCGGTCCCGTCCGGAGTGTCGTAGATGGAACCTTCCCAGTTGGGGAACACGCCGCGCTCCTCGGCAAGCTTCATCGAGGCTCGACGCGACTCGGCCTGGATGAATCCCATGACCTTCTCGCCCAGCGCTACGGCAGCGTCGGAATCGTAGGCGATCCCCAGCATGATCAACATGTCCGCCCAACCCATGACGCCGAGACCTATCTTTCGGTTCCCGTGCACGAGTTCGGCGATCTTCTCCAGCGGGTACTGGTTCACCTCGATCACGTCATCGAGGAACCGCACTCCGCGATGAACGACATCGGCAAGCCTATCCCAGTCGAGGTCGGGACCGCTCTCGGTGTACCGAACCATCCTCGAGAGGTTGACCGAACCCAGGTTGCAGGCCTCATACGGGAGCAGCGGCTGCTCCCCGCAAGGATTCGTGGACTCGATCTCGCCGAGCGCCGGAGTGGGATTATCGCGGTTCATGCGGTCGATGAAGATGATGCCCGGGTCACCAGTGGCCCACGCCATCTCCACGATGAGATCGTAGACCTCGCGTGCGTCGAGCTGGCCAGCCGGCTCTCCGTCCCGAGGGTTTCGCAGCGCGTAGGCCTGGTCGGCCCTGACCGCATCCATGAACTCCTCGGTGAGAGCCACTGATATGTTGAAGTTGGCGAAGTCGCCGTCGAGCTTGCACTTGATGAAGTCGATGATGTCCGGATGGTCGATGCGCAGGACGCCCATGTTCGCGCCACGACGAGTGCCGCCCTGTTTGACTGCCTCGGTGGCCTGGTTGAAGACACGCATGAACGAGATCGGGCCGCTGCTCACGCCCTGCGTCGAACGCACCTGATCGCCGGACGGGCGCAGACGCGAGAACGAGAATCCGGTGCCGCCGCCCGACTTGTGGATGAGCGCGGTGTCACGCACCGCGCCGAAGATCGACTCCATAGAGTCGGCGACCGGCAGCACGAAGCATGCGGAGAGCTGCTGGAGCTCGCGTCCAGCGTTCATCAGCGTCGGTGAGTTCGGCAGGAACTCGAGCGAGGTCATCAGGTCGTAGAAATCGCGAGCAATCTCGGCGACCCGCTCCTCAGACGCACCGAACGCGGCCTCCGCTGACGCGATGTTCTCCGCCACTCGAATGAACATGTCCGACGGCTTCTCGATCGCCTGACCCTCGTCGCTCTTCTTCAGATAGCGCTTCTGAAGGACCTTCAGGCTGTTGGGGGCCAGAGTCTCATCTATCGTCCTGGGATATGCGGCGGTGTCCTGCTCTGGCATCTTCGAGCTCCTCCTCGCGACGTGCAGCCGGCTGCGCCACGTACTCGAGCGTCCCCAAGTGGCACAATATGTTGCGCCCTCACAGTCTATCTCCGCTAGATATGGGGTGCAACGGGGTCTGAAGAGCGATTCGGAACGATGCGACGAACGGTAGTGGAGGGCACACGTGCGGTGATGTCCAGCACGCATGCGGTCTCACTGGGGCGACGACCGCATGCGGCCACACGAAAGGCGCCGCCCATCGGGCGGCGCCTCGTCACGATCGCTTTCGGACAGTCCTAGACGGGTTCGACGCGTACGACCTCTGGGACCTCTTCTTTCACCACTCGTTCTACTCCGTTGGCCAAGGTCAGCTGGGACATCGGGCAGCCGCGGCACGCGCCCTGCAGCGCCACCTTGACCACGCCATCCTCGGTCACCTCGACGAGCTCGACGTCACCACCGTCGGCCTGGAGCGCCGGACGAATCTTGTCGAGTGCAGCTTGGACACGCTCTTTCACGTGACTCTCCTTCCGCGACGGCCGGGCCTACTCCGGCCGCTGGTCTTCACGATCCACGCATCGCCTCGCCGAGGCGACACCCGGCGATTCTAGCAGAACGCGTGCCGCATGCACGCGCCGCCACGCAACTGTGCCGTGGGTGCGCAGCGAGCCGCCGGTCCCGGGAACGACAAAGCCGTCGGATGTGTTCAGCGACGTCCTACTCTCCCACGGACTACACCGCAGTACCATCGGCGCTGGGGATTTTAACTACCGAGTTCGGAAAGGGATCGGGTGTACCCCCTCCGCCATAGCCACTGAACACATCCGACGGCTTCATACCGTCGAGCGCTTCGCACTCTTCTGCTTTCAAAATACGGCCTCATGGTGCGATCCGCACCCTGAGAGCTGTATAGCGAGTCGGAAAACGTTGAACAGAAGATCAAGACCTCGGCCTATTAGTACTGCTCGGCTGAACATATTGCTATGCGTGCACCTGCAGCCTATCAACCTCGTAGTCTACGAGGGGCCTTACCTGGTTGACCCAGTGGGAGACCTCATCTTGAGAAGGGCTTCCCGCTTAGATGCTTTCAGCGGTTATCCCGACCGAACGTAGCTAACCAGCGGTGCCGTTGGTCGACAACTGGTACACCAGAGGTTCGTCCATCCCGGTCCTCTCGTACTAGGGACAGCCTCTCTCAAGTCTCCTACGCCCGCGGAGGATAGGGACCGAACTGTCTCACGACGTTCTAAACCCAGCTCGCGTACCGCTTTAATTGGCGAACAGCCAAACCCTTGGGACCTACTACAGCCCCAGGATGCGATGAGCCGACATCGAGGTGCCAAACCCTGCCGTCGATGTGGACTCTTGGGCAGGATCAGCCTGTTATCCCCGGAGTACCTTTTATCCGTTGAGCGACGGCCATTCCACTCTGAGCCGCCGGATCACTAGCGCCGACTTTCGTCTCTGCTCGACTTGTTGGTCTCGCAGTCAAGCTCCCTTATGCGCTTGCACTCTACGATCGATTGCCAACCGATCTGAGGGAACCTTACGCGCGCCTCCGTTACATTTTAGGAGGCGACCGCCCCAGTCAAACTACCCACCTGACACGGTCCCCCACCCGGATAACGGTGTGGGGTTAGACCTCCAGCTTGCCGAGGGTGGTATTCCAAGGTTGGCTCCACCAGGGCTGGCGCCCCAGCTTCACAGCCTCCCACCTATCCTCTACACGACAAACCAAAGATCAATGTCAAGCTGTAGTAAAGGTTCACGGGGTCTTTCCGTCCTTCCGCGGGTAATTCGCATCTTCACGAATAATGCAATTTCGCCGAGTCTACGGTTGAGACAGCGCCCAAGTCGTTACGCCATTCGTGCAGGTCGGAACTTACCCGACAAGGAATTTCGCTACCTTAGGACCGTTATAGTTACGGCCGCCGTTTACTGGGGCTTAGATTCAGAGCTTCGCCTTGCGGCTGACCCCTCCTCGTAACCTTCCAGCACCGGGCAGGCGTCAGACCCTATACGTCGTCTTACGACTTAGCAGAGTCCTGTGTTTTTAGTAAACAGTCGCTTGGGCCGTTTCACTGCGACCCCAGTCCGCTCGTACCGCGAAGATACTCACGGGCCAGGGTGATCCTTCTCCCGAAGTTACGGATCCATTATGCCGAGTTCCTTAACCGTAGTTCTCTCGATCGCCTTGGTATTCTCTACCTGCCTACCTGTGTCGGTTTGGGGTACGGGCACCGACAGCACTCCCTAGAGGTTTTTCTTGAAAGCATGGGATCACTGACTTCACTCGATCGCTTCGTCATCAGCTCTCAGGCATATACAGGGCGGATTTGCCTACCCTGAACCCTACAGCCTTTCACGCGGACGTCCAGAACCGCGCTCAGCTACCCTTCTCCGTCACCCCATCGGTGATAACGCACTGTCGGTGGTACAGGAATGTCTACCTGTTGTGCATCGACTACGCCTGTCGGCCTCGCCTTAGCTCCCGACTGACCCTGGGAGGATTAGCCTTGCCCAGGAACCCTTAGGCTTACGGCGGAAGTGTTTCTCACACTTCTCTCGCTACTCATGCCAGCATTCTCTCTTCTGTACAGTCCACGGACGGTCGCCCGCCCGCTTCGACCCGGTACAGAATGCTCCCCTACCACCCCACATACGTGAGGTCCGCCGCTTCGGTATCATGCT
>JAJZRZ010000063.1 GCA_021850085.1 Actinomycetes bacterium
CCTCTCCGACATGACGAACTATTGCGAGGCGCTGCGCGAGGTGTCGACCGCGCGTGAAGAGGTGCCGGGCCGCCGCGGCTACCCCGGCTACATGTACACCGACCTCTCGACCATCTACGAGCGTGCAGGCCGCATCAAGGGCCAGAAGGGCTCGGTCACGCAGCTCCCGATCCTGACGATGCCCGATGACGACATCACGCACCCGATCCCCGACCTCACCGGGTACATCACCGAGGGCCAGATCGTGCTCTCGAGACACCTGCACCGCCGCGGTGTGTTTCCGCCGATCGACGTGCTCCCGTGTCTGAGCCGTCTGATGAATCTCGGCATCGGCGACGGCAAAACACGCAACGACCACCGCGCGGTCGCCAACCAGCTGTATGCCGCATATGCGCAGGGTCGTGACCTTCGGCGCTTGGTCGCGATCGTCGGAGAGGAAGCGCTTTCGGACACCGACCGCAGATACCTGCACTTCGCGGATGAGTTCGAACGTCAGATCGTGGGCCAGGGTGACAGGTGCCGCACGATCGAAGACACCCTCACCATCGGCTGGGAGCTGATGAGCGAGCTGCCGATCGGCGAGCTCAAGCGAGTGCGAGACTTCATCGACACATATCATCCGTCCGCCGGCTCATCATCTGGAGAGACGGGCGATCTGTAGACATTCGATGCCGGGTCCAGAGGGCGGGGGAGGTGAGACGTGGAAGAAGTCAGGCCGACAAGGTCCGAGCTGCTCGAACGCAAGCAGCAGATCACCCTCGCCGAGCAGGGCATGGATCTCCTCAAGCAGAAGCGCGACGCTCTGCTCATCGAGTTCATGTCAGTCATGGATGAGACCCTGCGCCTCTCGAACGATCTCCAGCGCACCACTAGCGAGGCTCAGCACAGCTTGACAATCGCCAAAGCGGTGGATGGGGTGGTCTCGGTCCGGTCGGCGGCGTTCGCCACGCGTGGGGAGATCACCATCGACATGACCGGGACGAAGATCATGGGCATATCCGTGCCCGTGGTGACCAAAGGCGAGAGTCCGCTGCGGACCTCCTTCACGCGCGGCTACGCGATCACCGGGGTCTCGTCACGCATCGATGAGACAGCCGACAAGTTCGAGCGCATCCTCGATGTCATCATCGAGTATGCCGATATCGAGACGCGCCTGAAGCGGCTCGGAGAGGAGATCCAAAAGACGAACCGGCGCGTGAACGCGCTCGAGCAGATCACCGTACCGGCGCTCAAGGAGCAGGTGGCGTACATCCGCCAAGCGCTGGACGAGCGTGCGCGCGAAGATCTCTTCAGGCTAAAGAAGGTCAAGAGGAAGATCGAGCAAAAGAAGGCCGCACACCGCTGAGCGGGTTCAGACCGGCCTTGTGCGCGCCACTGGAGCGGCGCCTGCTACCGGGGGGTTCAAGAGCGCCGCTCCATCCTCATCAGCCGCGTGCACGGATGATGTCCCCAACGCGCTCGAGCGTCTCGACCGTGTTGTGGGGGTCCTCACGCAGAGTGCGGGCGATCTCGATAATCTGGGTCACGTCCTCGGGAAGGAGCTTGCTGAAGTGCAGCTCGTCCCAGTCGGCGCGTTTCTCGAACGCCCACAGCTCGCCGATCATCCAACCGAGGTCCGCCAGGTCCAGCTGCGTGAACATCCCCCAGCTGGACCTGATGCCTTGCCGGAGCCTCTCAAGCGCTCGCTCGACGGCTTTGGCCTTGCGGATCTGAAACGCCCGCATGCCGATGTCTTCATCCCGCACGTCCGGTCTGTGGCCGTTCATCGAGTCCACCACCTCCCGTGGCTATTGTTCGCCACGGATGGCGATGGTTCCTGCACGCCGCGTCGTCTCGCTGCCGACACTCCGCTAGAATGGGCGGATGTGACCGGCACCCAAAAGGGCGAGAGGGATCGATGGAGTTCAGCGAGGTCGTCAGCAAGCGCAGGAGCGTGCGGCACTTCAACACCAAGCTCGCGGTGAGCGAGAGCGACGTCCACGCCCTGCTCGAGGCGGCTGTCCATTCACCGACGGCCGGCAACATCCAGCCGTGGCGCTTCTTCGTCGTGCGGTCCGCCGAGGCCCGCGAGCGGCTCGCGGCGTCGCTGCGCCAGCCATGGGCGGCCGCCGCTCCCGTGGTAATCGTGGTCGCCGTCGATCCCCGACCGTGCGCGGCGCGTTACGGCGACCGGGGCGAGTACCTCTACTCCATCCAGGACACCGCCGCGGCCGCCACCAGCATCCTGCTCGCCGCAGTGGACCGTGGGCTTGCCTCATGTTGGATCGGTGCGTTCGATGAGAGCGCTGTTTCCGAGGCGGTGGGGATCGCATCGCCGTTGACACCTGTCGCGGTGCTGCCTGTCGGCTACTCTGCCGAAGCGGCCGGTAAACCGTCGCGGCGTCCGCTTGCCGAAGTGACCACCTGGCTGTAGGGGGCTGCGCCCATGAGCGGCGAGATGAAGCGGAGCGGACTGTCAAAGGGTGCGCCGGCGCCGCGCTTTTCCGATCTCGAGTCCCTCAGGGAGCACCTTGGCGACTGCGCGCGCTGCTCGCTCGGCTCCACGCGCGGCAGGCTGGTGTTCGGAGTGGGCGATCCGCATGCCGGCCTGATGTTCATCGGGGAGGCGCCGGGGCGCAACGAGGACCTGCAGGGCGAGCCGTTCGTGGGGACGGCGGGAAGGCTGCTGGATGAGCTGCTCGCGAGCATCGGGCTCGCGCGATCGCAGGTTTACATCGCCAACGTTCTCAAGTGCCGCCCGCCTGGCAATCGCGATCCGTTGCCCGAGGAGGTCGAGCTGTGCACGCCGTACCTCGCCGAGCAGGTGCGGTTGGTTGACCCTAAGGTGATAGCGGCGCTCGGGAACCACGCCACCAGACACATCCTCGGAACCGATAGAGGGATAACGGCGTTGCGGGGTAGACTGTTCCAAGTGGACGGGCGACGGGTCGTGCCCATCTTCCACCCTGCCGCGGCGCTGTACGACCAGTCGAAGCGCGCTGTGCTGTTCGATGACTTCAAGCGCCTGCGCTCGGTGCTCGAGATGCCGGAGGAGAACGAGCCGGCACATGCCGGGCAAATGCCTTTGCTGTAAAGGAGTGACGTGAGCTTCGAGTTCCACACGGCGTCGGCTGGACAGACCGAGCGGGCGGGGCTCGTGCTCGGCCCGCTGTTGCGGCGCGGCGACGTCCTCGCGCTCTCCGGCGACCTCGGTGCGGGCAAGACGCACCTCGTGCAGGGAGTGGCGCGGGCTCTCGGCGTCGAGGAGCGCGTGACGAGCCCCACATTCAACCTGCTGCTGGTACACCCAGGTCGGCTGCCGCTGTACCACTTCGATCTGTACCGCCTCACTCACGCCTCGGAGCTTGAGGACATCGCTTTCTACGAGACGCTCGAGAGCGACGGCGTGTCGGCGGTGGAGTGGGGCGACCGCTTCCCGGGCTGCCTGCCGCCGGACAGGCTGGTCGTGGTCATCAACCGCGAGGGCGAGAACCAACGACGCTTCGAGGTGCGGGCGGGCGGCGAGCGCAGTACACGGCTCGCTCAGCAGTGGCTGGATGCGATGAGCGCCGCGAACGGAGTGCTCCCGTGAGACCGTTCCTCGCCTTTGACGGCTCCACCGACCACGTGGCTCTCGCGCTGGGCGATCTCGACGCCCCCGAAACCCTGCTCGCCGCTGACGACTTCGCCGCGCCCAGGGCGGCCAACACCGCGCTGCTCTCGGCGGCGGAGCGGCTGCTGGCCAGCGGAGGCCTCGTCCCCTCCGCGCTCCATGCGGTGGCCGTCGGGCGCGGACCGGGCTCCTTCACGGGCGTTCGGATCGCGGTCGCCACAGCCAAGGGCCTTGCCCACGGAGCACGCGTCCCGCTCGCGGGGTTCGGGACGCTCGACGCGGTGGCGTGGCGCCTGCGCCAAGGCGGGTTGCTCGGAATCATCGGCGATGCCATGCGCGGCGAGGTTTACCCTGCGTTGTTCCGCGCGCAGGCGGGTTCTGCCGAGCGGCTCGCGGCCGACAGGGTCGCCCTTCCCGCAGATGTCGCCAGGGAATGGGCGGGCCACACCGAGCGAATCCTGCTCGCGGGGCCTGGCCTGCACAAACACAGGAAGGTCTTCGAGGAGGCGCTCGGCGAACTGGCGGTCCTCGCCGATGAGTCGCTGTGGGTCCCAGACGGCCTTGGAGTACTCGCCGCGGCATGGGCCGACCGCGGGGACCTTTCGGTGAGCGCGATCGCGGGTCTGTCCGCCGATGACGCATACCGGCTCGCCCATCCGCAACGCCTGCTCCCCGTGTACACGCGCCTGTCCGACGCAGAAGAGGCCGAACGCGCGAAGTCCAGCGGCGCTTCCGGGGTCCCTGCCGCCGGCGTGGCCGGGCCGGAGGCCCGTTGATGAAGGTGCGCTCACTCGCTCAGGAGGACCTCGACGACGTGCTCGCCATCGAGCGTGCGAGCTTCGCCGACCCGTGGAGCGAAGATCTCTTCGCACAGGAGCTCGGCCGGGAGGATCGTATCTGGCTCGTGGCCGAGGACGGCACCGGCGTGGTGGGCTATGCGGGAGTCATGATCACTGGCTCTGAGGCGGATCTTATGGACATCGCCGTGGCGCGGGAGCGTCGGCGACGCGGCATCGCGCGCAGCTTGCTGTGGGGTGTTGCTCGCAAGGCGGCTGAGCGGGGGGTGCAGCGGCTCACCCTTGAAGTGCGCCCCTCGAACGTCGAAGCGCTCGGGCTCTATTCGAGCTGCGGCTTCGACCAGGTTGGGCGTCGCGCGGGCTACTACCCCGAAACGCGCGAGGACGCGCTCATCTGGCGTTCCCGGCCGCTTGCGCCCGTGCTCGCCGCGATGGACGCCGCCGCGCGCGGGGAGGACGTCGTGCTCGCCATCGAGACCTCGTGCGACGAGACCGCGGTGTCGGTGATGCGAGGCGGCCGCGAGGAGCTGGCGTCGGTCGTGGCGAGCCAGGTGGACTTCCACGCGCGCTTTGGCGGCGTGGTGCCGGAGATCGCCTCGCGCAAGCACGCCGAGGCTATCGTCGCGGTCGCTGACGAGGCGCTCGCTAAGGCTGGCGTGGGTGCGGGCGACGTGCACGGCATCGCCGTGACGCAGGGACCGGGCCTCGTCGGGGCGCTGGTGGTGGGCATCGCCTACGCCAAAGGACTCGCCCTCGCGCAGGACCTGCCGCTCGTGGGCGTGAACCACCTCGAGGGTCACATCTACGCCGCGCGACTGCTCGATCCGGATCTCGACCCGCCGCTCGTGGCGCTTCTGGTCTCGGGCGGGCACACCATGCTGGCGCACGTGCCTGAGTGGGGACGTTACGAGGTGCTCGGCCGCACGCTGGATGACGCGGTGGGCGAGGCGTTCGACAAAGTCGCCAAGCTCCTCGGCCTCGGGTACCCCGGCGGGCCGGTCATCTCGCGTCTGGCCGCCGAGGGCGACCCTTCGGCGATCCCGTTTCCTCGCGCGATGATTCGAAGCGGCAACCTCGACGTGTCGCTGTCGGGACTCAAGACCGCGGTCATCCAGCACGTGGAGGGGCGCCGGGCGGCCGGCGCCGAACTCGCGGTGGCAGACATCGCCGCGTCTTTCCAGGCCGCGGTGATCGACGTGCAGGTGGCCAAGGCCCTCCAGGCCGCACGGGAGCACCGCGTGAGCGCCGTGGTCCTTGCGGGTGGCGTCGCGGCCAACACGGCGCTTCGTGATGCGCTTCGTGATGCGCTCGCCGAGCATGACATCAGACTCTCGGTGCCGCCTTTCGGGTTGTGCACCGACAACGCCTCGATGATCGCCGCTGTGGCGCACGACCACCTGAAGGTGGGCCGTGTACTTGGCCTGACTGCCGATGCCATGCCGAACATGCGGCTTGGCAGCCGAGCCGGCGAAGCCGGTCATATCTGAGTGCTGGCGCATCAGATTTTGCGTGTGCCTCTTGATTCGATACCACCTTTCGTCCTAGAATCACCTTCGCTGGCACTCGGGGGCTCAGAGTGCCAGCGCGATTCGAAGGGTACAAAGGTACCAGCGCTGCACGCCGTGCCGCGTTCGAGTTCGGTCAACCAGACGCAGGAGGGTAGAGCATGAACCTGAAGCCACTGTTCGATAACGTCGTTGTGAAGCCGGCGAAGGCCGAGGAGCAGACCAAGAGCGGCCTTGTGATCCCGGATTCGGCCAAGGAGAAGCCCCAGAAGGGCGAGGTCGTGGCTGTCGGCGAAGGGCGCTGGGACGAGGACGGCGAGAAGCGCGTGCCGATGGACGTGAAGCTCGGCGACACGGTCATCTACAAGGAGTGGGGCAAGACGTCGATCAAGGTCGACGGCGAGGAATTCTTCATCATGTCGCAAAGCGACATCCTCGCTGTCGCGCAGGGTTAGCCCGTTTCGACTACGAAGGAGGGAATCGTCTTAAATGGCCAAGGATATCCGTTTCGATGAAGAGGCTCGCCGCGGCCTCGAAGCCGGCGTGAACAAGCTGGCGAACGCGGTCAAGGTCACCCTCGGCCCGCGCGGCCGTTACGTGGTGCTCGAGAAGAAGTTCGGCTCACCTACCATCACCAATGACGGCGTGACGATCGCCAAGGAGATCGAGCTCGAGGATCCGATCGAGAACATGGGCGCCCAGCTCGTCAAGGAAGTCGCCACCAAGACCAACGACGTCGCCGGCGACGGCACCACCACCGCCACCCTGCTCGCCCAGGTCATCGTGCGCGAAGGTCTGCGCAACGTGGCCGCCGGCGCGAACCCGCTCGCGATCAAGCGCGGCATCGAGAAGGCCGTCGAGACCGTGGTCGAGACCATCAAGAGCCACGCCAAGGAGATCGAGGACAAAGAAGAGATCGCCAACGTCGGCGCCATCTCCGCCGCCGACGAAGCCATCGGTGCCAAGATCGCCGAAGCCATGGACGTCGTGGGCAAAGACGGTGTCATCACGGTCGAGGAGAGCCTGACTTTCGGCATCGACATCGAGACCGTTGAGGGCATGCAGTTCGACAAGGGCTTCATCAACCCGTACATGATCACGGACGCCGATCGCATGGAGGCCGTGCTCGAGGACCCGCTCATCCTCATCGCGAGCCAGAAGGTCGGCAACATCCAGGACCTCCTGCCCGCGCTCGAGAAGGTCATGCAGGCAGGAAAGCCACTCCTGATCATCGCGGAGGACGTGGAGGGCGAGGCGCTCGCAACGCTCGTCGTTAACAAGCTCCGCGGGACGTTCACCTCGGTCGCGGTAAAGGCGCCCGGATTCGGTGACCGCCGCAAGCGCATGCTCGAGGACATCGCCATCGTCACCGGAGGCCAGGTCGTCTCCGAGGAGCTCGGCTACAAGCTCGAGAACGTCACGCTCGACATGCTCGGGCGCGCGGACAAAGTCAAGGTGACCAAAGACGACACCACGATCATCGACGGCAAGGGCTCCGAGGACGCGATCAAGGCCCGCATCAACCAGCTCAAGGCCGAGATCGAGAACTCCGATTCGGATTTCGATCGCGAGAAGCTGCAGGAGCGCCTAGCTAAGCTCTCCGGTGGCGTGGCTGTCATCAAGGTCGGTGCGGCCACCGAGGTGGAGCTGAAGGAGAAGAAGCACCGCATCGAGGACGCGCTGCAGGCCACCCGCGCCGCGGTGGAGGAGGGCATCGTCGCCGGCGGCGGTGTGGCGCTCACCGACGCGGGACCCGCGCTCGACGCGCTCACGCTTGCGGGCGACGAGCAGATCGGCGTGAGCATCATCCGCAAGGCCCTCGACGAGCCGATGAAGCAGATCGCGAGCAATGCGGGCCTCGAGGGTTCGGTCGTGGTCGAGAGGGTCAAGTCGCTCCCGCAGGGCGAGGGCCTCAACGCCGCCACGGGCGAGTACGGCGACCTGCTCAAGATGGGCGTCATCGACCCGGTGAAGGTCACCCGCTCGGCGCTGCAGAACGCCGCATCGATCGCGGCTTTGATCCTGATCACGGAGACCACCGTCTCAGAAGTCCCCGAGAAGGACAGCGCCGCCTCGGCGATGGCCGGCATGGGTGGCGGCATGGGCGGGATGATGTAACTCCACGTGCTTCGCGGAACAGGGCCTCCGGCGTCGCCGGGGGCCCTGTTCTCTTTGGTGCCGCTGTTGGACGGCGCCATCCGTCGGTCACCCGACACGGACGACCCCTCGGCCCGCGGTGTCTCTCGCGCTACAATCCATCCATCCGGTTCGAAGGGTGGCGCATTGAACATACACTTCATGGCAGAGTGGAACAGGCTCAAGAACGAGCACACGCATGACCGTGACAACGCGAACAACTATGGGTGCTTCAACACCGAGGCGTGCCGCAACTGCAACTACGTCTACAACGCGCGCGCGTGCATCAGCTGCCACAACTGCGACAGCGTCATCGAATGCGTCCAGTGCGTGGACTGTCGCGACTGCGCGTTCTGCGTCGGTCTCAATGGCGCTCGCTTCCACATCCTGAACAAGGAGCACACCGAGGCTGAGTACTACGAGAAGCTGAAGGCTCACGGAATCGAGTGGAACGTCGAGGCGTTCGATCCGCTCGACCCATACTCGTCTCTCGGCTGATCCCGCAAAGCGCTGACAGGCAGTGCGGGTGGTGTATAGTAGCGCAGACCTCCCCCCGCCCGGTAAAGGACGGATTCGTGGCGCTCTCGATCGGAATCGTCGGATTGCCGAACGTGGGCAAGTCCACGCTTTTCACGGCTCTCACGCGCAGGCAGGTCGACGCGGCCAACTATCCGTTCGCGACGATCGAGCCCAATGTC
>JAJZRZ010000064.1 GCA_021850085.1 Actinomycetes bacterium
TCACGGCGCTCGGCCCCGAGCGGATCTTGTTCGGCACCGATTCGGGCACCACGGCGCCGTACCGGAGCTGGATCGCGTTCCAGCAGCGGCGTGTGCTCGAGGAGCTGGGGTTGTCCGCTGGAGACATGGACCGTGTGCTCCGGGCGAATGCCGTGCGGGTCTTTCGCTTGGACGAGCAATCCGGAGGACGAGATGAGCTGGGGCAAGCATAACGAGGAGCGGGAGTACGACGAGCTCGTCGACTGGGAGGCGCGGCTCGCGCGCGAGGCCCCCTTCTTCAAGACCGCGTTCGAGGAGTTCGACGTGCGTTCGGTCGCCGATGTGGGGGCGGGCAGCGCCCGGCACGCGATCCTGTTCCGGGCGTGGGGGCTCGACGTCGTGGCGATGGACCCGAGCCCTGACATGCTGGAGCTCGCGCGTGAGAACGCGGAGCGCTTCGGCAGCGACATCCGCATCGAAGAAGGCGGGTTCGGGGACGTCACCCGCATCGCGGGGGAACGGGTGGACGCCATAACCTGTACCGGCAACGCGCTCCCGCACGTGCGCTCCCTGCGAGGGCTTCACGATGCTCTCCGTGACTTCGCCTCGGCGCTTCGCCCGGGGGGACTGCTCGTGCTGCACTTCCTCAATCACCAGCGCCTGGTTGCCGGGCACGTGCGCACGATGACGCCGGTCTTCCGCCAGACGGAAGGGGGAGACAAGTTCTTCTTGCGGCTGCTCGACTACACGCCCGCCGGAGACGGAGTCCTTTTCGATTTCGTCACACTCGTCCGTGACCCCTCCGTCCGGCAGACCGAGCACACCATGGAGAGCTGGCCGAAGACGCTGGAGGAGGATCCTGGCGGCGGCTGGAGTCTGCGCTCGCGCCGTTCGCTGCATTTCGCGATGCCGCTCGCGCTCATCCAGGGCGAGCTCGAAAGGACGGGCTTCATGGAGGTCCGGGCGTACGGGAACCACGAGGGCGCGCCGCTCGACCCGGACAAGGACGAGAGCCTCATCATCGTGGCGGTACGCGGGACGTAACCTGCGTCCCGAGGCGTGACACATCGTGTTCACCGGTAAGTTACACGGGTTACACCTCGGCGGCTCGTTCAGGGGCTACGGTGGGTTCGTGCCCACGCGGACCGACACCACGCCTCCCTCTGCCACGCCGGTGACGGTCGACCCGCTCGGACCCGCCCGATCACCCTTGCGGGCGGGTCCGACGGGCACCCTCATCGAGCGGCTGCAGCGGCTTGCGATCGGACTGCTCGTGGACGTGCTCGTGGTCCTCGTCCTCGTCACGCTGGTGTGGATGGTCATCGGTGTCGCCGGTGACGTCTGGACGGCGGTCACCGAGCGTACGGCTGATGCCTTCAAGAGCCTGTCGATCGAGCTCCTCACGGTGTTCATCTTCATCGAGCTGTTCCACTCGCTCGCCGAGTACGCGCGGGTGCAGCGCGTGCGCGTCACCCATCTGCTCGACGCTTCTCTGGCGTTCGTGCTTCGCGAGGTATGGGTGGGAATGTACGGCGGTCTCCTCGATTCCGCGCAGCTGCTCGCACTCGCGGCGCTCGTGATCGCGCTCGGCGGGGTCAGGACGCTGGCCGTCATACACTCACCGGGTGAGCGTGCGAGCGATCGCGACGGCGCAGCGGGCATGGCGCCGACCGCCGACGCCCGCGCGGCTCAGCCTTCCTAGGGCGTGCCGCAGACCACGGGCCCGAGGCGGCAGCGGCGGCCGAGTGCTTCGTCGCATGTCGCCACCGGCGGAACGAGTCCTTCCGGCACGGCGCCCGAGTCGCCGAATGCGAGTGCGCGGTACAGGTGGCACAAGGGCATTCCGGCCACATTGTTGAAGCACTCGTCATCGGCCACGCTCGCGAGGTGGCGCTCGATATTGTAGGCGCCGGCGCACCCCAGGGCCTCATCGCCTGAAAGCCACGCCTCGACCACGTCCTCGGACAGCTCACGCATCGTGACCGGGGTGGTCACCGCGAACGTGTGGGGCGCATCCGCCTCAGGGGGCATGACGGCAACGCCCGTGACGACTTCGTGCTTCCCTCCGGACAAACGCCGGAGCATCTCGCGTGCATGCGCACGGTCGCGTGGCTTGCCGAGCACCTCGCGCTCGAGCACCACGATCGTGTCGAGCGCAAGTACCGTTCCCGGGGCACCCTCGGCACGCGCGGCGAGCGCCTTCTCCGCCGCCAGCGAGCGGGCGAGTTCGGCGGGCGGGAGAGGGGCGGTGATGTCCTCGGGTGTGTCCACCGCGGTCAGGCTGACGGGCAGGCCGAGCCAACCGATGAGTCGGCGACGACGGGGGGAGGCTGACGCCAGGACGAGGCGAGGAGGGTCCATGGGCCGCATGATAGCATCGGGATGGATGACGCTGCATAATCAAAGCCGATGTCGGCCGGGGAAACGAGTCGGTGCATGGCTGAGCCAACCCGAGGGACGGAGCGAGCCTCCGAAGCCGCAGAGCGCTTCGTCAAGCAGCTGCTCGTGTGCTACAAAGCCACGAAGCTCTATCCGCCCGCGAGCGATATCCCGCAGCAGAGCGCGAAAGATCTCCTCCGCATGCTCCATGGACTGCTGCGCGATCGTGCTGATGTCCGCTTCCAGGTGACGAAGGACCTGCTGTTGCACAACGCGCTGCCCGTCTTGCCGGAATCAGTTCCTGCCACGGGGCTCGCTCGTGAGTTCTACCATCGGACTCTCGCGGAGGTCCGCTTTCATGCGGGTGTCACGCCGCGGGAGATCGTCGCGTTCCTGCGCGTCTTGCAGGAGGTACCGGCCTCCATCGTGGCGGCTGGTGGATTCGAACAGAGGCTTTGGGACCAGCAGGTAGACGGAGTCACGGTGCGCCTCGCATCCGCCAAGATCGTGGAAGGCGATCTCCCGGAGATGACCGAGCCACAGTTCCCGGGCGAGGAGTGGCCTCCCTCGCGCGCCCGGATAGACGAGCTGATCGAGGCCGCGTACGGCGCGCGCCCCCGGGACCAGCGCATGCTCGTCCGGTTCACCCAGAACCCGCGGCTCGTCTCTCAATACCTGCGCGAACTCGCTTCCGAGGGTCGCGGCGGCCGCCCGCTGGTCAACCTCATCGCCGGGCGGGTGGTCTCGCTCGCCCGCGTCGCCTTCCTCGAGCTTCCGGAAGACCAGCCTGAGCTGTTCAGGTCCATCGCCGAATCGCTCCTCTCGCTCGATCCGGGCCTGCGACGCGACGTCTTGGCCGAGCGCCTGCTACCCGATTCGCGCGTTGACGAGGCCGTCGCCTCCGTTCTGAGGCAGTTCGAGCTGAGCGAGCTGTGCAAGGCGCTGGCGGAAGGCATGGGCACCGACGCCGTCTCCCGCGACGGACTCTCGCGTGCGATCCGCAACCTCGCAGTGATCACGCTGCACCCCCGAGAAGACGTGATGAACGCCGCTTCCACGGCGATGCGCGAGGCCGGGATCGATGAAAGCACCGTCAGCGCTGTGCTCGACGGAGCGGCACCCACCAGGCTGTGTCTCTCCGCTGCGGATGCGAAGTCGGACAGCGTCGAGAACATCCTGCGCCTTGTGGACCTTGCCCCGGTGGCCTCCGAGGCGCTCGACGCGGGAGTCGCCTCGCTCAGGGCCGAGGTGGCCGATGGAGTGACCGACGGCGACATCCTGCTCAGCATGGTCACGCTGGTGACCATTGAGCGCCGCCCGGGCATGTTTGCTTCACTGATGAGCGTCGTGGAGGACGGTCTGGGCCTTCTCCTCGAATGGGGGGAGTACGCCGAGGCGGCGGACGCGGCGTTGGCGTTGCGGTCGCTCGAGCATGACCAGACGCTCGACCGGGCCCAAAGGGACCGGGTGATCGATTCGCTGGCAGGTATGGCCAAGCCGAAGTACATGCGCGACGTGGCCGCGGGGGTCAGGCTGCACGATCCGGGCACAGTGGAGCACGATTCGTGCAAGAAGCTCATCGTCACGCTCGGGGAGCTGTCCATATCGCCGCTGCTGGAGGTGCTCGCCGACGAACCTGACATGGCCGCACGCAAGGCCTTGATCGACATGATCAGCGCGATGGCCGCCCAGCACATACACGAGCTTGGCGAGCGCAACAGCGACCCGAGATGGTACTTCGTGCGAAACGTCGTCAGCATACTGGGGTCCACACGCGACCCGGTCGCGCTGCCGCACCTCAACCGCACGCTCAGGCATCACGACGCGCGCGTGAGGCGCGAGACGATACGTGCGGCGGCCTCGATCCGCGATCGGCTCGCCACGGAGATGCTCGCGGCGGCGCTCGCGGACGAAGACGCTCAGAACGTCTGCCTCGCCGCCCGCTTCCTGGGCAATCTGCGCGCTGTGGATTCCGTGTCAGCGCTCGCGGCGGTCGCTCGCGGCGAAGGCCGGGGTAACCGTGAGCACGCAAGCAGGATCGAGGCGATCGAGTCGCTGGGCTTGCTTGGCACACCCGAAGCTGAGGCCACGGTCCTCGACATCGCGCGACAGCGCACGATCCTGCGGGGCTCCCGGGCTCGAGAGGTCCAAAGTGCGGCGGAGGCCGCCCTGGAGGGCATCGCCCGCGGCCGAGGGAAGGAGGCCTCGGGTGGCTGACGACGATCTGCGCGGTGGTCCCGGAGGTCCGGAGGTGCGCTCGCCGCAGAGCGACATGGACGCTGCGGCAGGCGTTGACCAGGGTCCGGAGCGCATCCACGCTGAGATCGAGGCCGCGGGCGGCCCGCGCTCGTTCTCCGGGAAGCAGGTCCGTCGTGCGCGAGACCTGCTTGCTCGTCTGTATGCCCTGCGCCGCGCCGGCCGGCTGTACCCGCTCGAGCACCCGGCCGTCACCGGCGCGGCTCACGATCTCTTCGCCGTGATCGCGGCGTACCATGCCGAAGGCACCGACGTCCCGCTCACGTTCTTCGAGGACGAAGTGCTGCTCGGCGAACAGGTGCTGGCCGAGGACAGCGTGCTGTTCGACCAGCTCATACGGGACATGACCGCCATCGGCGCCGGCACCGTCACATTCCACCGCGGGCTCACTCCCGATGAGGCGGAGCGCTTCGTGCGCGTTGCGGGCGCACGGTTCGAGGAGGTGTCCGCCGGTGGGGGTATCCGCGAGCTGGCTGAGCAAGCACGGCTTCCGCACATCAGCATCAGCGCGGTGAGCGTCGTCAGAGACGATGTCGAAGTGCAGGACCAAGACGCCCGGGAGGCTGCCAAGGCGGTCTACACGAGCGCGCTGGACCTGTTGCGCGAGCTCGAGCGGCTCATAAGGTCGAACCAGACTCTGAGCGCCGGGCACATCAAGGGCACCGTGCGCTCGCTCGTGGACAACGTCTTGAGGAACCGCTACGCGATGCTTGAGCTCTCCTCGCTCAAGAGCTTCGACGAGTACACGTTCTACCACTGCATCAATGTGGCGATCCTCTCCCTCGCGCTCGGCTCCACGCTGACGCGCGACTACCGGTTCCTCTCATCGCTCGGCGTGGGAGCGCTGCTCCACGACATCGGCAAGATGTCGGTCGACATCAACGTCCTCAACAAGACGGCCCCGCTCACGAGCGAGGAGTGGGCTGATATCCGCGAGCACCCGGTGCGCGGTGCGGAGATGACCGCGCTCACGAGCGGGCTGGACCGCGCGGCGATGGTGTGCGTGCTTGAGCATCACATGCGCTACGACCTCACGGGCTACCCGTCGCGCCACCCGCAGCGGCCCCAGCACGTGTCGAGCAGGATCGTGGCGGTCGCCGATGCGTACGACGCGATGACCTCCCGGCGTCCGTACAGCGCGCCGAGGATGCAGGACGAGGCGATGGGCATCATCGTGAGGAACGCCGGGAGCGCCCTCGATCCAACGCTCGTCCGCCTGTTCGTTGACATGCTCGGCTACTTCCCGCCACGCTCACTAGTGCTGCTCAACACCGGCGAAACCGCCGTGGTGGTGAGCCCGAGCCCATCCGACCGTGCTCGGCCCATCGTCCGGGTCATCGCCGAGCCCGGCGGAGTCATCACCGAGCCCTTCGACGTCGACCTGAGCGACCCAGCCGAGGGGCGGGACCGCTCGGTCATGCGCTGTCTGGACCCCACAGGCGCGAACGTGGATGTGGCCGACTTTCTGTGAGCGGGTCCCGCTCGGGGTACGATAGCGTCGCGCCCGCGCGGGCGCGCCCTAAGGAGGTTCAACATGAACGGCAGCGCAACGCCGAGAGTTCGTCCCGCAACAGCCGTGGTGATCGCGATCTTCGTGGTGCTCGTGGCATCGGGGGCCATAGCTGAGTTCTATACCGATGCGCTGTGGTTCGACGACCTCGGCCAGTCGGGCGTGTTCTGGAGGACGCTCGCGTGGCGCTGGGGGTCCGGCCTGCTCTCGGGCCTGCTCTTCTTCGCGCTGCTCTTCGCGAATCTGCGCATCGCGCGTGCGATGACCTCGAGTGTGACCTTCCGTCCGGTCGACGGTCCGTCAGCGCAGCTCGAGGCCGTGCTGCGCCAGTTCCGGATGGGCGTCGGTCGCCTGAGCGGGGCCGTGCTGTTCGGTGTGAGCGCTGTGGGCGCGCTCATCGCCGGGGCTGCCGTTGCGGGCGCGTGGCAGGTCATCGCACTAGCCGTGAACGGCGCTGATTTCGGTGCGACCGACCCGCAGTTCGGTCGCGACCTCGGCTTCTATTTCTTCACCCTCCCCGCGTTGCAGATGGTGCGATCGTGGCTCACGGCGTCTTTGGCAGTGACGCTCCTGCTCACGGCGATCGTGCACCTCCTCAACGGCTCGATACGCCCGTGGGACCACTGGCGGGGTTTCGATCCTCATGTGAAGGGACACCTCTCGGTGCTCGCCGGCCTCATCGTGGTGGTTCAGGCGTTCGGTTACTGGCTCAGCATCTTCGAGCTCAACTATTCGCCGCGGGGCCAGGTGCTTGGCGCGTCTTATACCGACGTGCACGCGCAGATACCGGCGTACACGATCCTCATCGGCATCGCGCTGCTCTCCGGACTCGCGCTCATCATCAACATCCGCTTCCGGGGATGGCGTCTGCCGGCGCTCGCGCTCGGCGTGTGGATCGCCGCGTCCGTTCTCGTGGGGGGCGTGTACCCGGGTATCGTGCAGCAGTTCCGGGTCGCACCCAATGAAGTCGAGGCCGAGTCTCCCTATCTGGAGCGGAACATCGCCGCGACGCGGGCGGCCTTCGGTCTGGACGACATCGAGGTGCGCGCCTTCCCGGCGGACGAAGACCTGGTGGCGGAGGACATCGCGACCAACGCGCGCACGATCGCGAACGTGCGCCTGTGGGACCCGAGCGTCACGGTCCAGACCTTCAAGCAGCTGCAGGGTATCCGGCCCTACTACGACTTCACGGACGTGGACATCGATCGCTATGTCATCGATGGCGAGCTGCGGCAGGTGCTGATATCGGCACGCGAGATGAACGTCACACGCCTCGCGTCGCAGGCACAGACATGGGTGAACAGGCACCTCGTGTACACGCACGGGTACGGGCTGGTGGTGAGCCCGGTCAACGAGTCGAGCGGCCAGGGGCTCCCGCGCTTCATCCTGCGCGACATACCGCCCGCCTCGCAGACCGATCTCGAGCTCGAGCAATCGGCGCTGTACTTCGGTGAGCAGACGACCGAGTACGTCATCGCGGGAACCGATCTTGCCGAGTTCGACTACCCGGTCGGAGACGCCAACGCGGAGACGAGTTACACCGGGACCGGTGGCATCGAGTTGTCCGACCCGCTGCGACGCGCGGCGTTCGCTCTGCGCTTCTCGGCGCCGCAGATCCTCTTCAGCGGCTACATCCGGCCGGATAGCCAGGTGCTGTTCCGCCGCACGATAGCCGAGCGCATCGACACGCTCGCGCCGTGGCTGTACCGGGACAGCGATCCGTACCCAGCGATCATCGACGGCCGCGCCGTGTGGATCGCCGACTGCTACACCGTCTCGGACCGTTACCCGTACTCCGAGCGCTACAACGGCATCAGCTACATCCGCAACTCGGTCAAAGTCACGGTGGACGCGTACGACGGTACGACCGTCCTGTACGCCTTTGACCCCGAGGACCCGCTCCTTCAGGCGTGGAGCGCCGTCTTCCCCGGTCTGCTTACGAGCGCCGATGGTATGCCAGCCGAGGTCAGGGAGCATCTCCGGTACCCCGAGGACCTCTTCACGCTGCAGGCCGAGGTCTACAAGACCTACCACATGCTGGACCCCAAGGTCTTCTACAACAAGGAGAACGAGTGGGCGCTTCCCGGCGAGGGTGCCGACGGAACGGGCACCCCGATGGAGCCGTTCTTCGTCTTGATGCAGCTGCCTGGTGAGGCCACCGAGGACTTCATGCTGATGATGCCGTTCACGCCACGGACGAAGGCGAACATGATCGGGTGGATGGCGGCGAAATCCGATCCCGAGAGCTACGGAGAGCGGGTGGTCTACACCTTCCCGAAGCAGCGGCTCGTGCTCGGCCCCGAGCAGGTGCTCGCACGCGTTAACCAGGACCCGGTCATCTCGCAGCAGCTCTCGCTTTGGAACCAGCGAGGCAGCGGGGTACTTTTCGGTAACCTGCTCGTCGTTCCCATAGAAGGCTCCATCGTCTACATCCAGCCGCTGTATCTTCAGGCCGAGCAGACCGCCATGCCGCAGCTGACCCGCGTGATCGTGACGTAT
>JAJZRZ010000065.1 GCA_021850085.1 Actinomycetes bacterium
ATCCGGAGGCGATCGTCACCCGAATCACCTCACGTCGCCAGTGCCGGGGTTGCGGCAGGATCTTCAACGTCGCCACCGACGGCGATCTTGCTGCATGTTCAGGGTGCGGCGGCGAGGTGTACCAGCGCGACGATGACACCGAAGCCGTCGTGCGCAAGCGCCTTACAGCCTACGATGAGCAGACGAGCAAGCTCATTCCCTACTACGCCGAACGCGGAGCGCTTCACGCCGTCGACGGCAACCGCTCGCCCGAGGACGTGCACGCATCCATCAACGCCATCCTGCGCACCATCCGGTAGCCGCGTAATGATCATCACGAAGTCGCCGGCGGAGCTCGAGTTCATGCGGGAGGCTGGACGTGTGACGGCGGCTGCGCTTGTCGCCGTGGCTGCGGCAGTCCGCCCGGGTGTGACCACTGGCGAGTTGGACGAACTTGCTGAGCGGGTTATCCGCGAGGCGGGCGCGGTTCCGGCGTTCAAGGGATACCACGGCTTCCCAGGTACGCTGTGCACATCCATCGACGAACAAGTGGTGCACGGGATCCCGGGCGAGCGTGTGCTTCGTGAGGGCGAGATCCTCTCAGTCGACTGTGGGGCGATCGTGGAGGGTTACTACGGCGACTCGGCGATGACCTTCCCAGTGGGCAAGGTGTCCGGGCAGGCAAGACGCCTGTTGGCCGTCACGCGCGCATCGCTTGAGGCAGGCATCGCGCGATGCGTACCGGGCATGCGTCTGCACGACATATCGGCGGCGATCCAGGCAGTCGCCGAGTCGGCCGGCTTCTCGGTCGTGCGCGAGTACGTGGGACACGGCATCGGACGCTCCATGCACGAAGACCCGCAGGTCCCGAATTACGGGCAGGCCGGGACTGGACCGACGCTCAAGCCGGGCATGGTGCTCGCCATAGAGCCGATGATCAACGCGGGCGCCGCCGACGTGCGACCGCTCGATGACGGGTGGACAGTGGTCACGGCCGACGGTGCCCTCTCGGCGCATTTCGAGCATACAGTCGCGGTCACCGAGGCGGGGCCGTTGATTCTCACTCTCGAGTAGGCCCGACGGGCGAAGGGCTCGAACCCCAGGTGATGCCCGGGGAATACTTTTGTGCTGGACGCGAGCACCTCTATTGGATACACTACCGTTTTGCGACTTCACGGGCTCTTGAAGGGAATTGCTTACTTGGCAAAGCGCGACGATGCCATCGAGATGGAAGGCACGGTGCTCGAGGCCCTGCCCAACGCGATGTTCCGGGTCGAGCTCGACAACGGGCACAGGATGCTCGCCCATATCTCGGGCAAGATGCGGATGCATTACATCCGTATCCTGCCCGGCGACAAGGTGGTCGTCGAACTCTCCCCGTACGATCTCAGCAGGGGTCGCATAACGTATCGCTTCAAATAGTCTGCGCACCGCGGCGGGTGATGGAGACACCCGGCGCCGTGTTCGCACGCTGTCGAAAGAAGACGCCTGCGGCTGGGCGATGAGATAGATGCTCGAAACCAGACTGAGAAGGACCCACACATGAAAGTCAGACCTTCCGTTAAGAAAATGTGTGAGAAGTGCAAGGTCATTCGCCGCCATGGGCGGGTGCTCGTAATCTGCGAGAACCCCCGCCACAAGCAGCGGCAGGGCTAGGACCAGGAGGGAGCGGGCTTTGGCACGCATTTCCGGCGTCGACCTCCCGCGCGAGAAGCGCGTCGAGATCGGCCTGACCTACATCTACGGCATCGGTCTCACAACCGCGCAGCAGATACTGCGTGAGACCGGCATCAACCCCGATACGCGCGTCCGGAACCTCACGGAAGAAGAGGTCGTCCGTTTGCGCGAGTTCGTCGACCGGAACCTGAAGGTCGAAGGAGACCTCCGTCGCGAGGTCAGCCAGAACATCAAGCGGCTGATGGAGATCGGTTGCTACCGTGGCCTCCGCCATCGCAAGGGCCTGCCGGTTCGTGGCCAGCGGACGCACACCAATGCGCGCACCCGCAAGGGGCCGCGTCGCCAGATCGGCGCGAAGAAGAAGGGCAAGTAGCACATGGCCGCCAAGAAGAAGAACGTCAAGTCCAGGATCCGCCGCAGTGAGCGCAAGAACATCGCTGTGGGCCAGGCGTATGTCAAGAGCACGTTCAACAACACGATCATCAGCATCACCGATCCGCAGGGCAACGTGATCGCGTGGAAGTCCGCCGGTCAGGTCGGCTTCAAGGGTTCACGTAAGTCGACGCCGTTCGCAGCGCAGCTTGCCGCGGAGGCATGCGCGAAGCTCGCTCAGGAGCACGGTGTCCGCAAGGTCACGGTGTTCGTGAAGGGTCCGGGTTCCGGCCGCGAGACAGCGATACGTTCGCTGCAGGCTGCCGGCCTGGAGGTCGCGAGCATCCA
Source organism: Actinomycetes bacterium (assembly GCA_021850085.1). GTDB lineage: Bacteria > Actinomycetota > Coriobacteriia > Anaerosomatales > Anaerosomataceae > UBA6100. The sequence continues at coordinate 2,377 of JAJZRZ010000065.1, forward strand.
GGATCGCACCCCTGTCCCCCATAACGGCTGCCGGCAGCGCAAGCGCCGCCGCGTGTAGTTCGGAAGGACCAACCTCTATGGCACGTTACACAGGGGCGGACTGCAGGCAGTGCCGCCGTGAAGGTGAGAAGCTCTTCTTGAAGGGTGACCGCTGCTACACAGATAAGTGTGGCGTCGAGAAGCGCCCGTATCCCCCGGGGCAGGCGGGCAAGAAGCGCCCGCGCGACTCGGAGTACCGTCTCCAGCTGCGTGAGAAGCAGAAGGCCAAGCGCATCTACGGCGTGCTGGAGAAGCAGTTCCGCACGTACTACCAGCTTGCGAACCGCCAGCCCGGCATCACCGGCGAGAACCTGCTCAGGCTGCTCGAGAGCCGCTTGGACAACGCAGTGTACCGCCTCGGCCTCGCCTCGTCCCGCGACGAGGCCCGCCAGTTGGTGCGGCACGGTCATTTCACGGTCGACGGACGCAGGGTGAACATCCCCTCGTTCAGGCTGCGCCCCGGCGCGGTGATAGCCGTCGGCGAGAAGGCCAAGGATCTGACGGCCATCAAGGCAGCCCTGATCTCGTCCTCGAAGATAGAGGTCCCGGGTTGGCTCGAGGTCGATGTAGAGAAGCTGCAGGGTAAAGTACTCTCCCTGCCGACCCGCGAGCAGATCGAAGCGCCCGTCCGCGAGCAGCTCATCGTCGAGCTGTACTCGAAGTAATCACGCCTTGGTAGCCAAGGAGGCTCAGAGAATGACCGAGTTCATGAGGCCGAAGGTGACTGTCGACGAGATCGACTCTCACACGGCGCGCTACATCGTCGAACCGCTCGAGCGTGGGTACGGCTATACGCTGGGCAACTCGATGCGCCGCGTGTTGCTCTCATCGCTGCAGGGCGCGGCGGCGACGTCGATCCGCATCGAAGGCGTGCAGCACGAGTTCTCGACCATCACAGGTGTGCGCGAGGATGTGACCGACATCGTCTTGAACGTGAAGGGTCTCGTGTTCGGGGACACCGGGATCGGGGAGGGCGATGCGGTAGCAACACTTGCCGCTTCGGGCCCCGGCGTGGTGACGGGTGCCGACCTGAAGGTCCCGGCCGAGTTCGCACTGGTGAACCCCGCGCACGTCATCGCAACGCTCGAGAAGGGCGCGAAGCTCGAGATGAGCATCCGCATCGGCGTCGACCGCGGTTATGTCTCGGCCGACCGCAACAAGCGCGCCGATGACCCGATCGGCGTGATCACCGTCGACTCGCTGTTCAGCCCGGTGACCCGCTGCACCTACGTGGTGGAGAACACGCGCGTGGGTCAGCGCACCGACTACGACAAGCTCATCCTCGAGGTCGAGACCAACGCCTCGATCACGCCTGCAGATGCGGTCGCACGCGCATCGCGCATCGTCAACGAGCATATGGCTCTGTTCATGGAGCAGGCCGAGGGAGAGCTTCCCGAAGGCGGCATCTTCGAAGCCGTCGCCGACGAGAAGGACCGTGTCTTGGACACGCCGATCGAGGAGCTGGACCTCACGGTCCGGTCGTACAACTGCCTCAAGCGCCAAGGCGTGAACACCATCGGCCAGCTGACCGAGTGCAGCGAGGCCGACCTGCTGAACATCCGGAACTTCGGTGCCAAGTCGATCGAAGAAGTCAAAGACAAGCTCCAGGCCATGGGTCTGGGTCTCGCAGGCTAGGAGAACGCACGAGATGAGACACGCGAAGAAGGGGCGCAAGCTCGGCACTGACGCAAGCCACACCAAGGCCATGCTTCGCAGCGTTGCGGCCGCCCTGCTCGCCAACGAGCGGATCAAGACGACCGAGACGCGCGCAAAGGAGGTGCGGACCCTCGTGGACCGCATCATCGGCTGGGGCAAGCGCGGCGACGTCCACGCCCGTCGCCTCGCGCTCGCCGAGATCGGCGACCAGGCGCTGGTGAAGAAGGTGTTCGACGACATCGCACCGCGGTTCGCGGAACGCGAAGGCGGCTACACTCGCATCCTCAAGCTCGGCCCGCGCAAGGGCGATGCGGCTCCGATGGTCATCATGGAGCTCGTGGACTAGTATCGGCCCGCGAGGGTGCAACGATGTGAGGGCCTCGCCGGATGCGGGGCCCTTCGTCGTCCGAGGAGTGCGGATTGATCGAGCTTCACGAAGTGAGCGTCACGTACCCGGGAGCGGAGCGTCCGGCGCTCGACCACGTCACGCTCTCGATCGTCCCGGGCCGTACCCTCGCGCTGTTGGGCCCGAACGGTTCGGGCAAATCCACGCTTGCCCGCCTGTGCAATGCGCTCCTGCTGCCCACATCCGGCAGGGTGGTCGTCGATGGCATGTCCACCGTCGACGAAGCCACCCTGTGGCAGATACGTGCGCGCGTCGGTTTCGTGCAGCAGAATCCTGAGAACCAGATCGTCGGGACCGTGGTGGAGGAGGACGTGGCATTCGGGCCGGAGAATCTCGGCGTGCCCGCTCACGAGTTGCGCAGCCGAGTGGACGACGCGCTCGGCGCTGTCGGGCTGACCGGCCTCGAGCGCCGCGAGCCGCACCTGCTTTCGGAAGGGCAGAAGCAGCGGCTCGCCATAGCCGGTGCGCTGGCACTTCGCCCCGCGTACCTGGTCTTGGACGAGCCGACGGCGATGCTCGATGGGGAGGGCCGCTCAGATGTGCTGGCCGCCCTGCGCCGTCTGCGAGCGCATGGCGTGGGCATCGTGCACATCACCCATCACCTCGAAGACGTGATCGACGCCGACGCCGTCGCCGTGCTGGATGAAGGGACCGTCGCGTTCTCGGGGACGCCCGCCGAGCTGCTTGCTGACCCGCAGGCCGCAGAAACGCTCGGTGTGGAGGTGCCCGCGATCGTGGTTCTCGCCGAAGCGCTGCGTGAGCATGGCGTGCCGGTCCCCCGGGATGCGTTCACGGCGGAGAGCGTCGCGGAGGCCGTATGGCGCTCGTAGCCGCCAACCTGTGCTACACCTATGCCGCCGGGACGGCGTACGAGGTGCCGGCGCTGCTCGGCTTGGATGTTCATCTCGAGTGCGGCGACCTGCTCGTGATCGCGGGTACGACCGGATCGGGCAAGTCGACGCTGCTGCGCCTGCTGGCCGGACTGCTGCGGCCGTCCTCCGGCACCGTCGGGCTGGACGGTTCGCCGGCATCGGACCGGCGATCTCGCGGACGAGCGGCCATGGTCTTTCAGAACCCGGAATCGCAGTTCTTCGCCGAGTCTCTCTTGGCCGACGTCTCCTTCGGCCCCCGAAATCTCGGTGCGCAGGAGCCCGCCAGGCTCGCCGCCGACGCGCTTGCGGCTGTCGGGCTGGACCCTGACACGTTCGGCGACCGTTCGCCGTTCACTCTGTCGGGCGGAGAGGCGCGCCGCGCCGCGATCGCTGGTGCGCTCGCGATGCGTGCACCGTACCTTCTGCTCGACGAGCCGACCGCCGGACTCGACCGGCGCGGGCGGCGCGACGTTGTGCTGGCCATCGGTCGAGAGCGACACAGAGCCGGCGTCGCGGTCGTCACGCATGACCCGGAGGAGTTCCTCCCCTCGGCCACACGGGTCCTTGCGCTGCACGCGGGGGAGACGGCCTTCGCGGGTAGCGTGGACGAGCTGCTCGCGAATCCCAGCCCGTATCTCGAGGCGGGTCTGCGCCTCCCCGAAGTCGTCATGGCCCAGCTTTTCGCGCGGGGCCGGGGTCTGCCGGTGGGTGCCATGGAGTTCGAGCCGGAAGCGGCCGCGGCGCGGTTATCGCACGCACGGGGAACCCGGTCATGAGGATCCCGGTCACGTTCGGCCAGTACGTGCCGGTGGCCTCGGCCGTCCACGCGCTCGACGCCAAGGCGAAGATGGGTCTCGTCGCCGCGTTCACCACCGCGGTATTCCTCGTCGAGGGATTCGCCGGGCTCGCGGTGATGTCGTGCTTCGTCGCGGCGGCCATCGCTCTCGCGCGGGTCCCCGCGATGCTCGCCCTTCGCGGTATCAAGGCCCTGACCTTCTTGCTCAGCTTCACCATGGTGGCGAATGCCGTGCGCTGGGAGCCGGCCACTGTCTCGCTAGTGCGCGTCGGACCGCTTGCGCTCGACGGACCGGGTATCCTGGACGGCGTCTTCTTCGCCTCGCGCGTCGTGCTGCTCGTCGTGGGCACCTCGCTTCTGACGCTCACGACCACGCCGGTGCAGCTCACCGACGGGCTCGAGCGGGTCATGAGGCCGCTCCGCGCCATCGGGGTGCCGGCCGGCGAGGTTGCGATGATGCTGACCATCGCGCTGCGCTTCATCCCCACGACCGCGCAGGAAGCCGAGAAGATCGTGGTGGCCCAGACGGCCCGAGGAGCGCGTTTCGACGAGGGCGGCCCGGTGCGCCGGGCGAAAGCGTTCGTGCCGGTCATGGTGCCGCTGTTCGTGAACCTCTTCCGCCGGGCGGAGGAGTTGGCGGTGGCGATGGAGTCGCGGTGCTATCGTGGCGGAGAGGGGCGGACCCGGCTCAACCCCGCGGTAATGGGCGCGGTGGACTGGGCGGTGCTGGTCACGGTCTCGACGGCGCTGATCGCCGCAGGGATCGCCCTGTAGGAAGGAGCGTCATGGCCGTGTTCGCACTCACCGTCGCCTACGACGGCAGCCGGTTCTCCGGCTTTGCGCGGCAACCCGGCGCCGAGACGGTCCAGGGCTGCATCGAAGACGCGCTCATGACCGCGCTCGGAGAAAAGGTCGTGACCACCGGAGCGGGACGCACGGATGCCGGCGTCCACGCTCTGGCCCAAGTCGTGAGCTTCGAGTGGGATGCGGAGCTCGACTCGCACAAGCTGCAGCGCTCGTTGAACGCCCTCACCAGCGAAGGTATCGTTGTGACCGGAGTGCGGCTCATGCCGGTCGGCTTCTCGGCGCGACCCTCGGCGATGGCCCGCGAATACCGCTACCGGCTGGTGCCCGGCCCTGTGCCGCCTCTGTTCCTGGCCAGATACGCCTGGTGGGTGAGGAGCGGGCTCGACCTGCGCGCGATGCGACAGGCGGCCCAATCGCTGCTCGGCGAGCACGACTTCACGTCGTTCTGCGTCGCGGCGTCGGCCGAGGGCAAGCCGACGTGCCGTCGTCTGGAGGTCGTTGACATCACGCCCGAGACCGTGCTCGGCGAGCACTCCGTGGTCATCAGGATCGTGGGGAACGCCTTCCTGCACTCGATGGTGCGGGTGATCGTCGGTAGCCTGGTGGAGACGGCGACGGGGCGGAGGGCGCCGGAATGGCTTTCCGAGGCGCTCGCGGCGCGCGACCGCAGTGCGGCGGGTCCCACCGCGCCGCCGCACGGGCTCACGCTGTGGCAGGTGACCTACCCGGACGAGTGCTGGCTGTGAGGGGTCCGCACCGGATAGACACGCCCGGCACCGTTTGTTGACACCCCATGAGCGCGCGGATAAACTGCAAGGGTTCGTTTCGAGAGCCCCGTGAACTCGACAAACGACCACGCCCAATCCGTATGGAGGAACTCTTGAAGACCTACTACGCCAAGCCCGGCGAGGTGGAGCGCGAGTGGCTGCTCGTCGATGCCACAGATATCCCTCTCGGCCGTTTGGCGAGCGAAGTCGCTTCGATCCTGAAGGGGAAGCGCAAGCCGCAGTACACCCCGAACGTCGACACCGGTGACTTCGTCATCGTCGTGAACGCCTCGAAGGTGAAACTCACCGGCAACAAGCTCGCTGACAAGATGAAGTACCGTCACTCCGGCTTCCCCGGCGGACTCAAGGAGATCCCGATCTCCGTCATGCTCGCCAAGCGTCCAGAGCGCGTCATCGAGGGCGCGGTCAAGGGCATGCTGCCGAAGAACACGCTCGGAAGGGCCATGGGTAAGAAGCTCAAGGTGTATGGCGGCGCCGAACACCCGCATGCCGCCCAGAACCCTCGTCACATCACCTTGGAGGTCTAGCGCATGGCAGAGAACAAGGCAGTGTACTGGGGCACCGGCCGCCGCAAGACCTCGGTCGCCCGCGTGCGCCTGATTCCAGGCTCCGGCCAGATCAGCGTGAACGGGCGCGCATTCGCGGAGTACTTCGGCCGGGAGGTGCTGAAGGGCTACGTCGAGCAGCCGTTCAAGGCCACTGAGACCGTGGGTCACTTCGATGTCATCGCCAACATCAAAGGTGAGA
>JAJZRZ010000066.1 GCA_021850085.1 Actinomycetes bacterium
GGCGGTCTCGGCGGAGCCCGGGGTGGACGTCATCATCCTCGGCAGAGGCGGCGGCAGCTACGAGGACCTCATGCCGTTCAACGCCGAAGAGGTGGCCCGGGCCATCGTCGCCTGTCCGGTTCCCGTGGTCACCGGAATCGGCCACGAGCCTGACACGAGCATCGCCGATATGGTATCCGACCTGCGTGCATCCACGCCGACGGCGGCTGCCGAAGCCGTGGCCCCGAGCGTCACGGAGGTGCGCGGGCGGCTTCAGGCGCAGCGTCGTCTGCTCGGACGCGCGCTGTCTCACATGGTGACGGCGAGCGCCCATCGCCTCCGCCTGGTCGCGCAGAGACCGGTGTTCTGCGATCCGCAGGTGCTCATCTCGGCGCGTCTGCAAGCGCTCGACCTGCTCGCCGACGGGCTCGGTCGCGCTCTTCCTGCGAGCATCGAGCGCCAGGAGCAGCTGGTCGCACATGCGGCCACGGCACTCGGCAGGCTCGGCCCGCACGTCATCGACGTTCACGGACTTCGGCTCGAACGGCTTGAGGAGCGCGCGCGGGACGCAGGCCAGGATCTCGTGGCCGAGGCCGAGCGCAGTCTCGCCGTTGCGGCGTCGCGATTGGAGGACCTTTCCCCGCTCGGGATACTCGCGCGAGGGTACGCGGTATGTTACGAAGAGGATGGCGCCATCGTGCGCGCGGCGGAAAGCGTCGGTCCGGGCAGCCGAGTGAGTGTTCGGCTGGGACGCGGCCGCTTGGGGTGTGTCGTGGAGACATCGGAAGCGGAGGGGTAGATGACGGCAGAGACTGGCCAGGAGGAACTGTCGTTCGGCTCGGCGCTCGCCGAGCTGGAGCAGATCGTCCGCGCGCTCGAGAGCGGGCAACTGGAGCTCGAGGACGGGTTGGCGCGATACGAGCGTGGAGTGATGCTGCTGCGCGCATGCCAGGAGAAACTTGCTCAGGCCAAACAGAGGGTGACGATGCTCATCGGCGAACTCGAGAGCGAAGAGTGCGTCACCGATGCCGGCGAAAGGTAGGACGACATGGACGGATGCATCTTCTGCATGATCGTCAGGGGGGAGATCCCGGCCAAGAAGGTTCTCGAAGATGATCTCATAATAGCCTTCGACGACATCGCGCCCCAAGCGCCCGTACACACGCTGATCGTCTCTCGAGAGCACCACGCGCATATCGGAGACGATGTCCCCGAAGTCCTGCGCAGCGCCATGATGGGCGCCGTGCCGCGTGTCGCCGAGGCCAAGGGCATCGCCTCGAGCGGATACCGGACCATCATCAACACCGGTCCCGATGCGCAACAAAGCGTGCATCACCTCCATCTCCACGTGATGGGCGGCCGCCGCATGGCCGCAGGCATGGTGAGCTTCGAAGAAGGGCGGTAGACAATGGCCGAGCAACAGGTGTGCATCATCACCGACTCCACCGCGGACATCCCCCGCGAGATCGCCGAGGAGCTGGGGATCTCAGTCGTCCCGCTATCGGTCACGGTGGGCGGCGAGACGTTCATCGACGGCGAGCTCAGCATGGAGGAGTTCTTCGCGCGGATGGCGGCGGCCAAGGAGTTGCCTACCACCTCGCAGCCCTCGGTGGGCGCATTCGTCCAAGCGTTTGAAGACGGGCTCGCCCGCTGCAGGGACGTAGTGTGCGTGAACATCTCGGGCAGACTCTCGGGCACCATCGAGTCAGCGCGTGAGGCAGCGAGACTCCTCGGAGAGCGAGTCCACGTGTTCGACACCCTGACGTTGTCATGGGCCGAGGGCTATCAGGCAGTGCTCGCCGCGCGCGCGGCCGCGAGCGGTGGATCGTTCGAGGACGTGAAGCGGGTGCTTGAGAAGGCGCGTGGCAAGGTGCACATGGTCGTGGGTCTCGACACTCTTGAGAATCTCGCCAAAGGCGGGCGTATCGGCCGCGTCTCCGCGCTCGTCGGTGGGATGCTCAACATCAAGGTGTTGTTGACGGTGGGAGCCGATGGGAGCTTCGAGCCGGTGACACGTGCCAGAGGCGCGAAAGCGGCCATGCAGGCGAGCGTGGACTGGCTGGCCGAGAAGATCGACGTTCGCAAACGTGCAGCGTTCGGGGTCCTGCATGCCGCCTCGCTAGACAAAGCGGAGTGGCTCGAGGCCGCTGTCCGTGCACGCTTCAACGTGGCCGAGCTGGCTGTGATGGAGGCGGCTCACGTCATCGGCACGCACACAGGCACTGGCTGGGCGCTCACCGGCTTCGAGCTGGAGTAGGCGGGCGCGAAGCCCGGCAAGAAACGGGAACGGCCCCGACCTTCGAGTCGGAGCCGCCCTAATCCTTCCCAGTTACCCCTGAGTCCTCAGGCGGCTCGTCCCGGCGCCGTACGCCGGTCATCGGGATGCCGGTCTCCGATGAAGGCCGCAACCGCGACGGGGCGGATTCCCCGCGACGTCGCATGTTAGGGAAGGGAAACCTGTCAACATGAACAACCTACAGCCAACCTCGGCAGATTGCAACGGTTGTTACAGCATAACGCCGCCGGCATGATCCCGGCGGCGGCGAAGTGAGCGTCGCGCACGTGCAGGCTCACGAGCGAGGGCCGGATGCCGGTGGAAAAAACGCCGCCTACCGACTCGCAACAGCCGTTTGCCCGTTCGCCGACCCACCCGCGAAGCACCGAGCGGCTACCATGTTCGCATGCGTCGGTGACCCCGGCGCATGTCCATACGATGGGCCCGTCCGCCGGACGGTTCACGTAGCAGCACGTTCGGTCGAGAGGAGACACGCGGATGACAGAGTCGAACGCGATCGAGTCATTGTCGCAGGAGCACCGGGTGATCCAGCCGCCGGCGCGGGTGACCGCGAAGGCGCACCTGCAGACGATGGCCGAATACGAGGAGATGTACCGCCGCTCGGTGGAGGAACCGGAGAAGTTCTGGGCCGAGATGGCCACCGACATGCTGCACTGGAACACCCCGTGGGAGAAGGTGCTCGAATACGATTTCGAGAAGCCCTTCGTGAAGTGGTTCCAGGGCGGCACTCTGAACGTGACCTACAACTGCGTGGACCGGCACCTGACGAGTTGGCGCCGCAACAAGGCGGCGATCATCTGGGAGTCCGACGAGGGCCGGACGAAGATGTACACGTATCAGTCGCTCTACTACAAAGTCTGCCGCTTGGCCAACGTGTTCAGGAAACACGGCATCGGCAAGGGCGACCGCATCGCGTTGTACATGCCGATGATCCCCGAGCTGGCGGTGGCGATGCTCGCGTGCGCGCGCATCGGCGCCATCCACTCGGTCGTCTTCGGCGGCTTTTCCAGCAACGCGCTGCGTGACCGCATCCAGGACTGTGGCGCCAAGCTGCTGGTGACAGCCGATGAGGGCATCCGGGGTGGCCGCGTGGTCCCGCTGAAGGCGGAGGCCGACGCAGCGCTCAACGAGTGCCCGACCATCGAGACCGTCATCGTGGTCTCTCGCGCGCGCACCCGGGTCGACATGGAGCCGGGCCGGGACTTCTGGTATCACGAGGAGGTCCGCGCATCCGATATCACCCGCCACTGCGACATCGAGTGGGTGGATGCCGAGGACCCGCTGTTCATCCTCTACACGTCGGGTTCGACCGGTAAGCCGAAGGGCGTGCTGCACACCACAGGCGGATATCTGCTGTACGCCGCCACGACGTTCAGGTACGTCTTCGACTACCACGATGAGGACGTCTTCTGGTGCACCGCCGATATCGGCTGGGTCACCGGCCACAGCTACATCGTCTACGGACCGCTGGCGGTCGGCGCCACGACGCTGATGTTCGAGGGTATCCCCACGTACCCGGACCCCGGCCGTTTCTGGGAGATCATCGAGAAGCACGGCGTGAACCAGTTCTACACCGCGCCCACCGCGATCCGAGCCCTCATGAAGTCCGGCGAGGAGTGGCCCGCCAAGTACGACCTGTCCACGCTGCGCGTCTGCGGCACTGTTGGCGAACCGATCAATCCTGAGGCGTGGATGTGGTACCACAAGCATATCGCCCGCGAGAACTGCCCGATCGTGGACACGTACTGGCAGACGGAGACGGGCGGCCACATCATCACGAACCTGCCGGGCGTCACCCCGATGAAGCCCGGATCGGCGACACGCCCGTTCTTCGGCATCGTGCCGGAGATCGTCAACGAGGACGGCTCGCCGACCCCGGTCGGCTCGGGCGGCCGGCTGTGCATCACCAAACCGTGGCCGGGCATACTGCGCGGTACATGGGGCGACCCGGACAACGAGCTCATCAAGAACGTCTATTTCACGGCGTTCCCCGGCAAGTACTTCACCGGTGACGGCGCGCGCAAAGACGAGGACGGCTACTACTGGCTGCTCGGCCGCGTGGACGACGTCATCAACGTCTCGGGTCATCGTATGGGTACCGCCGAAGTGGAGAGCGCGCTCGTCAGCCACGTCGTAGTGGCCGAAGCCGCGGTTGTGGGCTACCCGCACGACATCAAGGGCGAGGGCATCTACGCCTACGTCATCCTGAAGACCGGCGTCACGATCCCCGAGGGCATCGAGAAGATCCTCCGCGGCCACGTCCGTGCGGAGATCGGTCCGATCGCAAGTCCGGACTTCGTGCACATCGTCCCCGAGCTGCCCAAGACGCGTTCCGGCAAGATCATGCGCCGCATCCTGCGCAAGATCGCCGCAGGGGACCGGGACATGGACGCGTTCGGCGACATCTCCACGCTCGCCGATCCGTCCATCGTGAAGACGATCGTGGATACGGCTCCGAAAGTCTGACGAGCGTTCGCACAACGGCCCCGCGTCGTGCCCGACGCGGGGCCGTTGTGCGTTCCGGCATGGTAGTATGCACTTCGGTTCTTTGACCGCTTCAGAGTAAGGACTCACCCTCATGGCATACAACGATCTGTTCCTGCGCGCGGCACGCAGGGAGGCCACCGAGAGCACACCCGTATGGATGATGCGTCAGGCTGGCCGCTACATGCAGGAGTACCGCGACATCCGCGCCAAGTACGGCTTCCTCGAGATGTGCCGTACGCCGGAACTCGCTGTCGAGGTGACGCTGCAGCCGGTGGACCTCATCGGGGTCGACGCCGCCATCCTCTTCAGCGATATCCTCGTGCCGTTCCCAGGCATGGGTCTGGATCTCGAGTTCGCCGCGGGCGAGGGTCCGGTCATCCATAATCCGGTCCGAACGGTGGAAGATGTCCACAGGTTGCGGGTGGCCGACCCCATCGAGGACACGGGTTACGTCATGGAGGCCATCAGGATCCTTCGTGGCGAACTTGAGAACAAGGTCCCGCTCATCGGTTTCGGAGGCGCCCCGTTCACCCTCGCAAGCTATATGATCGAGGGCCACGGGACACGCGATTACGAGTACACCAAGGCGCTGATGTGGAGCGAGCCGAAGGCGTGGGACGAGTTGATGACCAAGATCGGCGACACCGTCATTGCCTACCTTTCGGCGCAGATCGATGCGGGTGCGCAGGCCATCCAGGTCTTCGACAGCTGGATCGGTTACGTGGCCCCTCGGGACTACGAGCGGTACGTGCTCCCGCACTCCAAGCGGGTTATCGATGCTCTGACGGCGCACGGTCGGAAGGTCGTGGCCGAAGGCGTGCCGATCATCCACTTCCCCAATGGTGCGACGTCCATGCTCGATCTCACCCAGCAGGCAGGCGGCGACGTCATCGGCATCGACTGGCGCATCGACATGGCCCGAGCGGTGCAGGTCATCGACGAACGTTTCGCCATCCAGGGCAACATCGACCCGGTCGCCCTGTTCGCCCCGGAAGACGAGCTCGAGCACATGGTGGTCGAGATCCTAGAAGCCGTCGGCACGCGCCCGGGTCACATCTTCAACCTCGGCCATGGCATCCACAAGACGAGCGACCCGGACAAGGCCCGCGCCATGATCCGATTCGTCCACGAGCACAGCGCGCGCATCCGCGGCGAGGCGTAGGTGCCGCGGCCGGGCGTGCTCATAGTGGGTTTCGGGGGACCGGACTCACCTGAGGCCGTCGGGCCCTTCATGTGCAATCTCATGGGGCGCGAGCCATCCCCGGACCTGGTCGCTCGGGTGCGCGCGCGGTACGAGCTCATCGGCGGGGTCTCGCCGCTGCTGCTGACGGCACAGGATCTCGCCGACGGCGTGGCGGTCGCCCTCGCGTCCGCGGACGATCCGATGCCGGTCGAGGTGGGCATGCGCTACTGGCACCCCTCGATCGCCGAGGCGGTCGCTGCGCTCGCGTGCGCGGGTGTCGAGGTCGTCGTCATGGTTTCGCTCTCGCCGTACGAGGCTGCGGTCACCCATGGCGAGTACCGCGCGGCCGCGGAAGCCGCCTCCTCCGAGCATCCCGGCATGCGAGTGCTCGACGCGCCGCTGCTCTCCGGTCTCCCGAGCTTCCTGGACCTCCAGGCCGCTTCGGCGCGAGCTGCCGTCGCCGAGCTCGACGCCCCGTCGGCGCCGCTCGTGTTCACGGCTCACAGCCTGCCGCTGGAGGACGTTGCGCGCGACGACTCCTACGTGCGCGGTCTTGAGGCCGCGGCGGATGAGGTCGCGGCCCGTCTTGGTCTCGGAGCAGGCGCGAAGATCGAAGTGTTTCCGGGCGTGGAAGCGTTCGGGTCTGTCGACGACGGTCGCACATGGCTGGTGGCGTACCAGTCGCAGGGCACGCGCGGCGGTGCGTGGCTGGGGCCGGAACTGCATGAGGTCATCGACTCGATAGCGCTCCAGGGATTGTCCGGTGTGGCGGTGGTCCCGCTCGGCTTCGCCACGGACCACATGGAGACATGCCATGACCTTGACGTGATCGCGCGCGCGCGGGCCACCGACGCGGGACTGTTGTTCTCCCGCTCGGACCTGCCCAACGCGCACCCGGCGTTGGCGGCAGGGATCGCACGCGCGGTACGGGATGTCCTGGCGTCGGCATAGGGGCGAGGTCAGGTATGCGGAAGCTCCGGCAAGCGACCGCTCGTGAACACAGCGAGTAAGGAGTCCGGGTCGCGATGCATGTGATCATCATCGGTGGGGGCATAGCCGGTCTTGGAGCGGCGTACAAAGCAAGGCGCGCGGCTGACGACGGGCACAACGTCACGTTCACTCTCGTGGAGAAGGACGACCGGCTCGGCGGCAAGATCTGGACGGATATCGCGCTCGACCCCGACGGCGGAGCCTATATCGCCGACGGCGGCAGTGACTCGTTCCTCACCGACAAGACGGCCGTGCATCGCATCGCGCGTCTGCTCGGCGTGTTCGAGCGCGAGTGCGGCACGCTCGAGGAGAACAAGAGGACCTTCATCGTGCGGCGCGGCAGGCTCGTGGAGATGCCCGACGGGATGATGATGTTCGCGCCCACCAAGCTGCTGCCCCTTGCCACTTCAAAGCTGTATTCGTGGCCCGCCAAGTTGCGGATGGCCCTCGATCTTGTCATTCCGCGCAAGGTACGGTGGGCGCCGGGCGAGAGCGCCCAGGATCACGACGAGACCCTCGAGAGCCTCGTGGTGCGCCGGCTCGGTCGCGAATGCCTCGACCGCCTCGCCGAGCCGCTCGCCGCGGGGGTGAACGGGGATGTGGCTGCGGAGATGTCGGTGGCGGCGCGCTATCCGATGCTGCTCGACATGGAGCAGAAGCACGGCTCGCTCGTCCGCGGCTTCCTCGCGCAGCGCAAGAAGGTGGAGGAGATCAAGAAGAAGTATCCGCCGAAGCCGGGGCACAAACGGCGCACCTTCTTCTCGTCGTTCGACGAGGGGCTTCAGTTCATCTGCGAGCGGATGGCGGATGAGGCGGGGCGTGACCACATCCGCACCGGTGCCGAGGCACGTTCGGTCGAGCGCGAGGCGGGCACGTGGCGCGTGACGCTGGCGACGGGCGAGGTGCTCACTGCGGACGCGGTGATCCTGGCGCCGGAGGTATGGGCCGCAGCCGGGCTCGCACGCGGTGCGGATGAAAAGCTCTCCTCGCTGCTCGCCACGATCCCCTCGTCATCGTGCGCGACGGCGCTGCTGGCCTTCGCCGAAGAGGACTGCCCGTTCGACAAGCGCTGGCACGGCATCCTGACGCCCTCGGTGGAGCGCCGGCCGCTCACCGGCGTATCGCTCATGAGCTCCAAGTGGCCCGGACGCGCGCCCGAAGGTACCGTGCTCATCCGCGGTTTCCTCGGCGGTCCGCGCGATGCCGAGGTGCTGGATGCCTCTGACGAGGAGCTGCTGGAACTCGCGCGCACGCAGCTTGTGGAGCTGATCGGCATCAGGCCCGATGCGTGGCCGCGGTACGCGAGACTCTTCCGCTGGGAGAAGGGGATGCCGCAGTACACACTCGGCCACCTCGACCGGGTGGATGCGATCGAGGAGCGCGTCGCGCTGCTTCCGGGGTTCGGTCTGGCTGGTAACGCATACCGGGGCGTCGGTGTGCCCAACGCGCTGGAAAGCGGTGAGCAGGCGATGAGCAAGGTGC